>JBEKSH010000195.1:0-5899 GCA_049517235.1 Roseiarcus sp.
TGCGAGACGAGCAGCCCCCCGACGACCGCGATGCCGAGCGGGCGGCGCAGCTCCGATCCGGTGCCGACGCCGATCGCCAACGGCAGCGCCCCCAGCAGGGCCGCCATGGTCGTCATCATGATCGGCCGAAAGCGCAGGAGGCAAGCTTGGTAGATCGATTCTTCGGGCGGCAATCCCTCCTGGCGCTCCGCGGAAAGCGCAAAGTCGACCATCATGATCCCGTTCTTCTTCACGATCCCAACCAGCAGGATGATGCCAATGAGCGAGATCAAGTCGAGGTCCTGATGGAACAACATCAATGCGAGCAGCGCGCCAACGCCTGCGGAGGGCAACGTCGAGAGAATCGTGATCGGGTGGATATAGCTTTCGTAGAGAATGCCGAGGACGATGTACACCGCGATGACGGCCGCCGCGATCAACACAGGCTCGCTTTCGAGTGAGGCCATGAATTCCGCTGCGCTGCCGACCGGCTCCGTCTCGATCGAGCCGGGAAGCCCCATCGCGCGTTGGGTCGAACGCAGCGTTTCCAGCGCCTGTCCGAGAGAACCCCCGGGCGGCATGTTGAAGGAAAGCGTGATCGCCGGAAACTGGCCTTGATGAGTCACGACGAGGGGCGCCAAATGCCTCTCCACGTTGGCGAACGCTGCGAGCGGCACCGGCGCGCCCTGACGATTGAAATCGGCGGTCACGCCGCTCACGGTCTGGCCGACATTTGGCAATTCGGCGCCCGCGGTCGTAAGATAAATGCTATCGAGCGCTTCGGCCGTATTGCGGTATTCGGGGCTGACTTCCAGAATCACGTGGTAAAGGTAGATCGACGAGTAGATCGTCGCGACCTGGCGCTGCCCGAAGGCGTCATAGAGAATCTGGTCGATCGCCGCGACATTGAGGCCGAGCCGCGCGGCGGCTTCGCGGTTCACGGTAATCATCATCTGCTGGCCGAGATCCTGCTGGTCGCTCGCGACATCGGCCAGATCGCGGTGCTTGCGCAGCTCTTGAACGAACTTGTCGGCCCAGTAGCGAAGCTCTCCCTCGTTGAGGTCCTGCAGAACGTATTGGTATTGCGTGCGGGTCGGTCGTGTCTCGATCTGAATGTCTTGGACGGGCTGCAGATGGAGCGTGATGTCCCTGACTTGGGCCACGGCGTCGCTGAGACGTTTCATGATCTCTGTCGCGGAGGAGCGACGTCGGTCCGGGGAACCGATGTCGATGTAGAATCGTCCGCTGTTGATCGACGCGTTCTCGTCTCCGACCCCGATGAGGCTGATGACGCTGCCCACGTCGGGATCCTTCTTGATGATGTCGGCGACCTTCCGTTGCAGCGTCGACATGCTGTCGAAGGAAATATCCTGCGCCGCGTCCGTCACCCCGGCGATGAGGCCAGTGTCCTGCGCCGGCACGAATCCCTTCGGAATGACGACATAGAGCCAAACGCTGGCGACGAAGGTCGCCGCCGTGAAAACGAGCATCGCAGTCTGGTGGCGCAGAGCCGAGCGGAGCCCGGCCTCATAGACATAGAGCATTGCTTCGAAGGCGCGCTCGCTGGCCCGGAACAGGCGACCGCGACGAAGCGACTCCTGCGGCTTGAGAAGCTTCGCACACATCATAGGCGTCAGGACCAGCGACACGATCCCCGAAATCACGATCGAAGCCGAGAGGGTGATCGCGAATTCGCGGAACAGGCGACCGACGACGCCGCCCATCAGCAGCAGTGGAATGAAGACGGCGACCAACGAAACAGTGAGCGAAACGATCGTGAAGCCTATCTGGCGCGATCCCTTGAGGGCTGCGTCGATTGGCCGCTCGCCCTTCTCGATGAACCGCACGATGTTCTCGATCATGACGATCGCGTCGTCGACGATGAACCCGGAAGCAACGCTCATCGCCATCAGCGACAGATTGTCCAGGCTCAACCCGATAGCCGCCATGACCGCGAATGTGGCGATCAGCGACACCGGCAAGGTCACGCCGGGGATAACCGTGGCCCAGAATTTTCGCAGGAACAGGAAAATCACCAGGATCACGAGCGCCACGGTGATCGCCAGCGTATGCTGAACTTCGACGACCGCGGCGCGGATGGTCGTGGTGCGATCGCTAGCAACCGCGATCTTGAGCGCCCGCGGCGACGATTTCTCGACTTCCGGCAGCAACGCGCCAATCGCGTCCGCCACTTTTATGATATTTGCCCCAGGTTGTCGCTGCACCTTGAGGATGACCGCAGGCTGGCCATTGTACCATCCCGCCACTTTCTCGTTCTCGAGCCCTTCGACGGCTTCGCCGACATCCTTGAACATCACGGGAGAGCCGTTGCGATAGGCGATGATCACGTCGCGATAGGCTCTGGCCACGAAAAGCTGGTCGTTATTGCCGATTTGAAACGATTGCCGCGGCCCGTCTATTTCACCCTTCGGCAGATCGACCGTATTGGCCTCAACGGCCCTGCGAACGTCCTCGAGCGAGAGCCCAAGAGCGCCAAGCTTTCGCGGGTTGACCTGGAGACGCACGGCGCGCGCCTGGCCGCCCTCGACGGTGACCTGGCCCACGCCCTCGACTTGCGACAGTTTGGGCACAAACGCCGTCGCCGCGTATTCGGTGATCGCATAGAGCGGCATCGTGTCGGATGTAAGAGCGAGGATCAGCACGGGCATATCGGCCGGATTGACCTGGTGATAGGTCGGCGGAGCAGGAAGCTGCGTCACCGGCAGCCAGCCCGCCGCCGCGTCGATGGCCGCCTGCACGTCCTGCGAGGCCGAGGCGATATTTCGGGACAAGCTGAATTGCAGGGTAATCTGGCTCGCGCCGTATGAGCTCGACGACGTCATGACGGTCAGGCCGGGGATGCGGCCCAGATGATATTCGAGCGGCGCCGAAACCGAGGATTGCACAACGTCCGGCGACGCGCCGGGGTAGTTGGTCACGACCTGAATTGACGGAAATTCCACAGTCGGCAACGCCGCCACCGACAGCATCGTGTAGCCGAGCAGTCCCACCAGCACGACGGCGACGACCAACAAGATTGTCGCGATCGGCCGGACGATAAATGGCGCAGAAATGTTCATTCGGTGGCGGAAATCTCGGGTCTGTCGACCGGCAGCTCCGGGACGACCGCGACCCGGATTCCCGATCGCAAGTAATACTGACCTTCGGTGACCACGGTTTCATCGGCCTGCAGCCCTCGGTCGATCAGCGCGGTGTCGCCGAGCGTCTGCCTCACGCGAACCCCTCTTGGCTCGGCGGTGGACTCCTCGGGACGGATGACCCAGACAAAATCTCCTTTGGGTCCGTGCTGGATTGCCGCGGACGGGACCGTGAGCCCGTCGTGACGGCTTTCCACTACGACCTTGCAATCCACGAAATCGCCCGGCCACAGTTTGGCGCGTTCGTTGGAAAAGTTGGCCTTCAGCTTGATCGTGCCGGTCGCCGGATCGACAACATTGTTGATCGTCTGGACTTTGCCGCGATCGAGAAGAGTGACGCCGTCTTGATCGTAGGCTGAGACCGCCAAATCGCTCAACCCCGATGAAATACCGGCCTGAGCCAGCGCTTTCGCGGGTACGGTGATGATGACCGAGATTGGCTGCGTTTGAACAACGGTGACGATATTCGTATTGTCCGCGGCGCGGATGAGATTTCCAGCGTCCACATGGCGTATGCCGGTGCGGCCATTGATCGGAGATCTGATGACCGTATTGTCGAGTTGGTTCTGGGCGAACTTGATCTGCGCCTCAGCTTCGGCGATATCCGCGGTATATTGGCCGACCAGCGCCGTCTCCGCATCGGTCTGTTTTTGGGTGGCGAAATCCTTGGCCAGCAGCTGCTGGTCCCGCCAAAGGTTTGTTTTTGCGTTCTCGAGCTGGGCCGTGGCCCTCTGTTTGGCCGCCTGCCACTGCAGCACCCGCGCCTCATAAGGCGCCGGATCGATGGTGACCAACGGGTCGCCAATCTTGACGTCTTCCCCTTCGTCGAAATTCAGGCGCAAGATTACGCCGTCGACCTGCGCTTTTACATCGACGGTATTGTAAGCCTGCACCGTACCGATGCCGGAAAGGAATATCGGAACGGTCGCTTGAGTGACAGGCGCCGCCACCACGCGCGCCACTTCCGTACGCTCGCCGACCGCGCCCGAGAGAGCAGGTTTGGTCATCGCCGCCAACCAGCCCTGGATCGGGCTGCCCGTGGTCCAGACATAGACGCCGCTGAAAACAAGTACAACGGCCGCCAAAGCGCGAAAAAATTTAACCTTCATATGGGCGCGCCGGCGACGATGAACTTGGCGCCCAGGCTATCATGCTTCCGTTGACCATGGTAGAAGGATAAGAGTTCAGAGTTCTGAACGCAATACCGGCCCCGGTGGCAAATTCGACGGGCGCATCCGCGGCCGGGACGTTGTCGCGGGCGCCGGGCGACTCCCGCTCCAGGACCGTGACGCAAAGGACATGGCGCGCGCTTCGACTCCGCGACCAAACCGGGCCTTCCCAGCTCCGTCGAACCGCCCCTCTCCGTCGCGTCGCCATAGCGGCCCGCTCGCAAAGGACGAGGTCGCCGTTTGGTGGCTGGCCACCGACGCCGCCGGTCCCGCGGATATGCGCCGTTGGTTCGAGATGCTCGATCAGGACGAGCGCGCGCGCGCGGCGCGTTTTCATTTCGAGGCGGATCGCAGGGATTTCATCGCCGCGCACGCCCTGTTGCGCGCGACGTTGACATCGTACCTTGACATCCCTTCGAACGCCTGGCGCTTCTCGATCGACGCAAACGGCAAACCGAGGGTCGATCCGCGCATCGGCTCCCCCGAAGTCGCCTTCAACTTGTCGCATACGCGCGGTCTCGTCGCCGTGGCCGTCACATCGCATGGCGCGATCGGCGTCGACGTGGAGCAGATCGACGGCGCCAAAGCCGATTTCGCCGTCGCGGAAGCGTATTTCGCTCCGGCTGAGGTGGAGATGTTGCGGCGGACGCCGGCGGCCGGCCGGCCGATGTGCTTCTTTCGTCTGTGGACGCTAAAGGAAGCCTATATCAAGGCGATTGGCGCCGGGCTTGCCGCGCCGCTCGATTCCTTCGCCTTCACGTTCGAACCGATCCGCATTGACTTCCGTTCGGGCGTGCGCAGCGATGCGACGAACTGGCAATTTGCAATCCTGCCCACGACCGACCAGCATGTCCTCTCGGTGGCGGTGGGTCGCCCGGCGGGCGAGGCGGCGCGCCTGACCCCGCGCTCTCTGGCGCCGCAAGATCTCTGAGAGCCGCCCGCCGGCGACTCGCTGCAATCGCAACAGCCTTCAGAAGTCTTTCGCGCCGCGGTCGCCGCCGCGCGACGAGGCGACAGTCGCGCGCCGGCAGCCTTGCGGAAGGCGGCCGAGTGTGCCACACGGTTCGCCAGAAGAGAGCATGGCGAGCCAAGTCGAGCTGTGACAATCGGGCGAGCCGACACCCGACGCTCCGCCTCGATCAAAGCGCAACATGAGCGCGCATTTGGCGCGGCGGCGCGCTATTCAAAGCGGCTTCAAAGACAGACGAGACGATCTTGCCAAAGAATCTGGGAAAAGCGGTCCCGGCGCCGTTATTGCGAACGCCGTAGCGGACAAATTCGAGAGCGACCGTTCGGCGCCGGATGGACGTTAGCCGCGGTCGTCACGGCGACGGGCGCGGGCCTCGCTGAGGAAGGCGGATAGGTGACGCCAGACGAATACATGCGAGAGATCGTCGAGCCGACCATCAAGGAAATGGTCGCAAACCGCTCGTCGAGGCGTCACGCCTTCATCGCGTGCGTCGTGACCTTTCACACGGTCGACTATCTCGCCGGCAAGAGGCGCAAAGCGGTTCTGAGAGCGGAATATCGCAGCCAGTCCCCAGCTTTCGCCGCCATTGACCGCATCGCCCACGCCGTCGGTCACAAGCAGTC
>JBEKSH010000196.1:0-5885 GCA_049517235.1 Roseiarcus sp.
CTGGGAGCGCCAGCGCAACGCCCACAACACAAAGGCCAACTGGCAATTCACCACGCCCACCGCACGCATCAAACTCAAGCACCTATACCCTTCAATCTGATTGAATCGGGTGACTAGCCCGCGGGAGATTGGTTCATGGGCCTTTACGTCTACGCGATCGGCGGATCCGGCGAGGGAGAAGCGCCGCCGTTGAGAGGCGTTTTCGACCAGCCCGCCTATCGGTTCGACGTTGGATCGCTTTGCGCGGTCGTGAGCGAATGCCCGGTCGCCGCGGTGCGCGCCGAACGCCGGCACATCGCCGCGACGCAATCGGTGCTTGCCGCTCTCAGCGCGCAGTTCGATATGTTGCCGATGGCGTTCGGCACGATAACAAAATCGAAAGACGATCTGCGTCATTTCCTCGACGATCATCACGAGACGCTTACGGCGCAACTGCGACGAGTCTCGGGCGCGATCGAAATGAGCCTGCGCCTGAGCCTCGAGGCCGCCGATCCGATCGCCTATCTCGTCGAGCGCACGCCGAGGCTACGGGCGGCGCGTGAACGAACTTTTCACGGCCGCCGACCGCCCTCCAACGACGACAAGATCCGCCTGGGCCAGTTGTTCGACGACGCGCTCCGCCAATATCGCGACTTGCATACGGCGCAGGTCGTCGCCGCAATCGAAGCTTCCTGCGCGGAAGTCGTCGCGTTGCCGGTTCGCGCAGAGCGGGAGATCGCAAACCTCGCGGCGCTCGTATCGCGCTCCGGCGTCGACCAGTTCGAGGCGGCCGTCCACGCTTCGGCGGCTCAGATTGACGAAGATATCGCCTTCAACGTCGGCGGCCCCTGGCCGCCGCACAATTTCGTGCAATTCGATCCACGCGACCAATAGACCACGCAACGCGCCAGTGCGTCCCGGAGAACGAGGCCTTGCTCATCATCGACGATTTGTTGGCGGCGTCGCTGAACGGCGTGGCCTCCATTCTGAGGAAAATTCTTTCGATCAGGCATTCCAGCACGGTTCGAACGGCGGGACCGAGCGAACGGACGTCGGCTCGATCGGCCGTCGAAGCACGCGGAGAACAGGATCATGATCATCATCGACAGTCTGTTGGCGGCGCCGCTGCGCGGTCTGATGTTCGTTCTCGAGAAGATTGACGAGGCTGTCCAGGAGGAAGCCGAGGCGGAGGAGCGCGCGATCATGGCCGATCTGTCGGCGCTTCACCGCGCGCTCGACGGCGGGGCGGTCACGGAGGCCGAGTTCGACGCGCGCGAGCAAAAGTTGCTGGATCGGCTCGATCGATTGCAGTCTGAGGGGAGAAGCGATGCAGACGATGCTCGCGCCTGACTCGCGCCCAGCCAATTCGGCGCGACCTTATCGCGATGATTTGTCGCTGGCCGAGGCGCTCGACCGAATCCTCCATCGCGGCGTGTCGCTGGAGGGCAACCTCACCATCGGGCTGGCGGACGTCGACCTGTTGTTCCTCGATCTTCGACTGCTGCTGGGGTCGGTGGATACGATCTGGCCGGATGGCCGTCCGGCAGTCCCCGCGGTCCGCCCGCAAACTGCTTCGCCGCCCTCCCCGTCCGCGCCGCCGCCTTCCGCTTCGCGCGGGATCGCATCGCCCGACATCGCTCCCGGGAGCATCGCCAGCGGCTCGCCGATCGCCGTCAATGACCGCCAGGGCGTCGACGGCTCGTCGACCGCGCAAGGTCTCGTCCGGCTCGTGCTGACCCTCGTGAAACTGCTCCATAAAGTGCTCGAACGGCAGGCCGTGCGGCGCATGGAGGCGGGGCGGCTCACGGACGCGCAGATCGACAAACTGGGAACGGCGCTGTTCGCCCAAGCCGAAGAGATCTTGCGACTGCAGCGGCAGTTCGGCTTCCGCGAAAAGGATCTGTCGCTCCACTTCGACGTCCGGGACGGGGCGTTGTGAAAGGTATCGCCATGCCCTCCGCCAAATCGATGTCTCACTCCGTCGAGAGCACGAACCTCGCCGATCTGCTCGAACGCATCCTCGACAAAGGAGTCGTCGTCGCCGGCGACATTTCGATCAAGCTCGTCGAGGTCGAACTTTTGACGATCCAGCTGCGCCTGATGATCTGCTCGGTCGACAAGGCGCGCGAACTCGGCCTCGATTGGTGGAACCATAGCGGACGGCCGGACCGCCTGGCCTCTGAGCGCAATGCGGCGCTGGTGGCGATGGATGAACGATTGGGGCGCATCGAGCAGGCGCTGGGCGCCGTCGTCACGGCGCCATTCGAACGAGGGAGCGCGGCGCATGAGTAAGAAGGATCCAAATGATAGCGATGACGCCGCTGGCGCGGCGGGCTTTGCGAAGATTGCGCGCGGTCTTTCCGACCTGTTCAACGTGCTCTCCGATTTCGACCAGCTTCCGCAGCGCGGTCGGCACGAAAAGGATGGACGGGTGATCGAATATTCGTTCGGAACGCGCACGCTGAGCGAGGCGGCGCGAGAGAAGCGCGCCTCGCAGGATGAGCCGTCGAAGCGGCCGGAAGCGCCACCGCGAAAGGCTGCGCGGAAAAGCCCGCTCGAAGTCCTCGAGCCCGCGACGGACATATTCGATGAGCCGGACGAGATCGTGTTGCTCTTCGAGTTGCCCGGCGTCGAACGCAAGGCCATTCGCTGCTTCCTCGACGGCGACATCCTGCTGCTCGAGGCGAAGACCGAGGATCGACTTTACCGCAAGGAAACGCTTATCGAAGGGAAACTCGCCGCCGGCTCGCCGCGTCTCAATTTGCGCAACGGCGTCCTCGAGGTTCGGTTGAGCAAGGCAATTTAGCGCTTCCCGGTCGCGCGGGGCGTGCAATGGAGCGGATCGCAAGATGGCGCGGTTGATATACGTACCCGTCGTGCACAGCACGGTCGAGATGGGCTCCGCCGCGCCGGCTTACAAAGCAGCCTTCGTCGCGCGCTATGGCGAGAGCAAGTGGGCCGAAAGATCCGCCGAATTCGACGCCGTCTGGCGCGCTATCGCCGACGCGATCAACAGGGTCGGGCTCGATCTCAGCCATGTCAAACTGTATCAAGACAGCCTGCCGGTCTGCGGCCGCGAGAACGAGCTGGTGCGGGATTTGGCGTCCCTGGGCAGTCGCAATCACCAGCTGCTCGAGAGTCTCATGCGCGAAGGCGCCACGCTCGTCGGCACCGAATCCCCAACTCTGCTTCTCGACGAATACAGGCTGTTGCAGTCGCCCGAACGCACCGAGGCGCAGGCCGCCGCTCTGCTGGAAGCGCGCGACCGATTCATCGCTGGGCGGATCGATGCGACGCTTGGCGAGGAGGAGGATGGCGTCCTTTTCATTGGCGCTCTTCACAGGGTCGCGAAGTTTCTGCCACAGCGCATCAAGTCTGAGTATTTGGCGGTGGTCGGCCAATAGCGACGATCAATGACCGCAACGGGAGATGTCCGTGTCCGACGAAGCACGAGAGAACAGCGAGACGCTGCGCCTGACGGTCGACGAGGCGCGGCGTGACGACGTGGGACGCGGCATCGTCCGGATCGATCCCGAAACCCTGCGGCGGATCGGCGCTTCGCCCGGCGACGTGCTGGAGATCGAAGGTCGCGCAAAAACCGTCGCCAAGGCGATGCCCACCTACAAGGAGCAACGGGGGCGACAGATCATTCAGATCGACGGCGTAGGCCGCACCAATGCCGGCGTGGCGCTCGGCCAGCAGGCCGCGATCAAGAAAGTCGCTTACGCCATCGCCCGGCGCGTCGTCGCCGCCCCGTTGGGCGCCGGCGCCTTGCAGGAGGACGAAATCGAACATATGGCGCGCCGACTTGATGGGCTCGCCGTCAAAACCGGCGACCGCGTGCGAATCGCCTTGTTCGGGGGAAACCACCGCGATTTCCATGTGATCCGGACCGAACCCGACGGGCCGGTGATGATCCATCCCGACACCTTGCTCGCGGTCGAAAGCGCTCGCCGCGGCGCGCCGAGCCAAGCGGCTGCCGAGACCGAGGACATCGTGACCTATGACGATCTCGGCGGCATGGAGCGCGAAGTCGCGAAGATTCGCGAAATGATCGAGCTGCCGCTCAGTCATCCGGAGATTTTCGAACGTCTCGGCATGACGCCGCCCAAAGGCGTGCTGCTGCACGGGCTGCCCGGCTGCGGCAAGACGCTGCTCGCGCGCGCGGTGGCGCACGAATCCGACGCGGAGTTCATCTACGTTAGCGGACCGGAGATCATTCAGAAATTCTATGGCGAGAGCGAAGCTCAATTGCGAAAGATTTTCGAGGACGCCCGCAAGCGCGCCCCGTGCATCATCTTCTTCGACGAGATCGACTCGCTTGCGCCCAAGCGCGAACGCGTTGAAGGCGAGGTCGAAAAACGCGTCGTCGCGCAGCTTCTGGCGTCGATGGACGGCCTCAAGAGCCGCGGCGACGTGATCGTAATGGCGGCGACCAACCGTCCGAACGCCATCGATCCGGCCTTGCGGCGACCCGGACGGTTCGACCGGGAGATCGCGATCGGCATTCCCAATGCGCGCGCCCGGCGCGAGATCCTGGAGATTTACGCGCGCGGCATGCCGCTCGCCGAGGGCGTCGACCTCGGCGATCTGGCGGAAACGACACATGGATTCACCGGAGCCGACCTGAACGCCCTTTGCCGCGAGGCCGCCATGGCGGCGCTGCGTCGCCAGCTTCCAGACCTGTCGCTCGGCTCGGGGCCGGTTCCCTATGAGGCGCTCATGGCCATGGCGGTTGATATGCCGGACTTCAGAGAGGCGTTGAGCGAGGTGGCGCCCTCCGGACTGCGCGAAGTCACCGTCGAGGTGCCAAATGTGCGATGGGACGAGGTCGGCGGCCTCGAGCCGATCAAGACCGCCCTGCGCGAAGCGATTGCGTGGCCCTTGAGCCAGCCGGCGTTGTTTGAAAAAATCGGGCTGCAGCCGCCGCGCGGCGTCCTGCTCTACGGCCCGCCCGGAAATGGCAAGACGCTGCTGGTGAAGGCCCTGGCTTCCCAGAGCAATCTCAACTTCATTTCCGTAAAGGGCCCGGAGCTCTTATCGAAATATGTCGGCGAATCCGAGCAAGGCGTGCGCGAACTGTTCGCGCGAGCCCGCCACGCGGCGCCTTGCGTCATCTTCCTCGACGAGGTCGACGCCCTGGCGCCGAAGCGAGGCTTGGACGGCCGCTCGCCGGTGACCGATCGGGTCGTGAGCCAATTGCTCACCGAACTCGACGGCGTGGAAGCGCTGGGAGACGTCTGGGTGATCGCCGCCACCAATCGGTTGGACATGATCGACGAAGCGCTGCTGCGCCCGGGCCGGCTCGACTTTCACCTGGAGGTGGCGCGGCCGGATCGCGTCGCGCGCGCGGCTATTTTGGCCGTCCATCTGCGCAAGAAGCCCATCGCCGAAGGGATTGATCTAGCAGGTCTGGCCGAGCGGACGGCGGGATTGTCCGCGGCGGAGGTCCGTTTCGTCTGCGATCGCGCGGCCCTGAACGCGATTCGCCGCGTCTTTCCCGCGACAAGCGGCGAAACGATCGACATCGGTTCGCTGCGCATCGAGCAGCGCGACTTCGACGAAGCGCTGGCGGCGAAGGCCGGCGCTTCGGGACGGCCCCCGCATTCGCCGGCGGATGGAATTTAGAGCGTTTTCCGCTTCAAGCCACACGTCGCCTGCGTGTGATAAATGGCGGGCGGCCCGTCGCGCATCCCTGTCGCTCAATCCAGCGTCTCACGATAAAACCACACCGCAATCGCCACCACGCCAAGCGCGAACAGCGCCATCGGCCAAAGCTCGGGCGCGATCTCGCTCCAGCCATTGCCCTTCAGCAACATGCCGCGCACGATGCGCATCGCATGAGTGGTGGGGAAGATTTCCCCGACCCATTGCGCCCATTGCGGCATGCCGCGGAACGGATACAT
>JBEKSH010000197.1:0-5882 GCA_049517235.1 Roseiarcus sp.
CGATGCGCGGGTCGTAGGGCGGCACATAGCCTTCGATGCGCACCGGCAAGCCCCTGTCCCGCGCGCTCTCCTCAACGGCGGTCAGCAATTCGAGATAGTCGTCGAGCTTGGGCACCGGCGGCATGAAGACGCAAAGAACGCCGTCGCGCGGTTCGACCGAGAGCGCGGTGCGCACGGGACCGTCTTCCTCGACCTGAGCGAAGATGGCTTGCTGCTCGCCGGACTCCGCTTGCGGCAGGCTGACGGCTTGCTGGAAATGCTGCGGTTCGGCCAGCGGGCCGCGCGGCTCCATCGGGTCCTGCTGGTGAATAAAGGGATAGGCGGAGGGCGGCACGAAGGCCAAGGCCTTCATCGGCAGACGGTAGCCGACCGGCGAATCGCCCGGCATCAGAAACAGTTTGCCCCGGCGCAAAGGCCATCGCTCGCTGATCCAGCGCGAATCTCGCGAGGCGGCCGCGTTCCAGCGCTGTATCGGCAACACGAAGCCGGTCGGGCGCGACAGCCCGTGCTGGAACGTTCGCACCATGCGCGCGCGCTCTTCGGGGTCGTCGATTTTGGGATCGGATGGATCGACGTTGACCGGAAGCGCGTTCTCCTTGAGCAGCCAATACGCCGCATCCTCATAGGCGGGAACGACATAGTCGGCGTCGATGCCGAGCCGCTCGGCCAATTCGACCACCAGGCCTTCGGCGTCCTTGTCCGTCGTGGCGGCCTGCGCCGAAACCCCGGCCATCAGCGCGGGATCGCGCCAGATCGGCTTGCCGTCCTTGCGCCAGTAGAGCGAAAAGGCCCAGCGCGGCAGGCTCTCGCCGGGATACCATTTGCCCTGGCCGAAATGCAGGAATCCGCCGGGCGCGAACCGCTGTTGAAACCGGCGAATCAGCGCCTCGGCGCGCGCGCGCTTGGTCGGGCCGACCGCCGCCGTGTTCCATTCGGGCGCGTCGTAATCGTCGATCGACACGAAGGTCGGCTCGCCGCCCATGGTCAGGCGCACGTCCTGGTCGCCCAGATCGCGATCGACGCGGTCGCCCAAAGCGTCGAGCTTCGCCCAGGCTTCGTCGGAAAAGGGCAGGGTGACGCGCGGCGCTTCGCGCAGGCGCTCGACCTTCATGCTGAACTCGAACCTCACCTGCGCCGGCTCGACGACGCCGGAAATCGGCGCGGCCGATTGATAATGCGGCGTCGCGCAGAGCGGCAGATGGCCTTCGCCGCAAAGCAGGCCGGAGGTCGCGTCGAAGCCGATCCATCCGGCGCCGGGGATATAGACCTCCGCCCAGGCGTGCAGATCGGTAAAGTCGTGATCCGTCCCCATCGGCCCCTCGATAGGGTCGACATCGGCCTTGAGCTGGATCAGATAGCCCGACACGAACCTTGCAGCGAGGCCGAGGCGCCGCATGACTTGCACGAGCAGCCAAGCTGAATCGCGGCACGAGCCGGACCCCAGATTCAGTGTCTCGTCGGGCTCCTGAACGCCCGGCTCCATGCGGATCACATAGGCGATCCTCTTTTGCAGTTGCGCATTCAGCGCGACCAGAAAAGGGATCGTGCGCGTCGGCTCCTCCGGCAGGCTTTCGACGAATTGCGTCAGCAACGGCCCGGCCGGTTCGGGCGCAAGATTGGCGGCGAGTTCGCCCTTCAATTCGTCGGGGTAGGCGAAAGGGAATTGTTCGGCGTAGGGCTCGACGAAGAAATCGAACGGATTGATCACCGCGAGCTCGGCGGTGAGGTCGACCTCGACGCTGAATTCCTCGGTCTTTTCGGGAAAAACGAGCCGCGCGAGCCAGTTGCCGTGCGGGTCCTGCTGCCAATTGACGAAATGGTTGGCCGGCGCAACCTTCAGCGAATAGCTCGGCACCCTGGTGCGGCAGTGCGGCGCCGGGCGCAGCCGGATGATCTGGGGGCCGAGCGAAACCGGGCGATCGTAGAGATATCGCGTGACGTGTTGCAGTCCGACCAGAATCGCCAAGATGTCCCTTCCACAAACGTTTGCGCGGGCCGAGCGATTCCGTATGGGGCGCTCGATCTTTGGATTTCGCCCGCAGGCCGTCGCGAATGTCAATGCGTCGCAGCGGAAGCGAATGCGATTGCCTAAATTCTCGCCAAGGAGCCTGCGGCTTTGGCGCAAGGCGGCTGCGATGGAGGCGGTTTTGGCTGTATGCTCGGCGGCTGGCATGCAGAGCCGACGCGGAGGCGGCCCGGCGATGAGTTCGAATCCTAGCCCATCCGCCACTTCAGAACAGAAGCGTGAACGCCGGGGGTAGCCGGCTTTACGCTTGCCGCTTGGTCCTGGGCGAGACCGCCAATCCGAGGAACACGAGCACAGCCTGATTGAGCCGCACGATATCTTCGTCGTCCAACCTGCCGACGCGCGCGCCAACCTTGGTCTTGGGAACCGTGGAAATCTTGTCCACCATCAGGCGGCAGGCGGCGTGCAGGCCGTTGCGCTCGTTCGGCTCCACCGGCAGACGAAACAGCGGCGCTTCGGTCTCGTCTGTGGTGAAGGCGCAGATGGTGATCGAGTCGGTCGCGTCGAAGCTGTCGTCCTGAACGATGACGACGGGACGCGGCTTGCCCGCGTAGTCCTTGCCGCCGGCGACGGTCCAGATGTCGCCTCGCCTCATTCATCGCCCCAGTCCGTCACGGCGTCGATGAACGCTTGATCCTGCCGCGCATGGGCGCTGGCGGCGACGGCGACGGACTGGCGATGCGCCTCGGCCCGGAAGGCGGGGGAGCGCACGTCCGGCGCCCAAATCTGGATCGGGCGCAGACCCTGCTCACGCAGCCGCTCGCGATGTTCCCGCACCTTGATGCGCGAGGGCTTGGCGCTTGATGCCGTGGCCATGGCAGTCCTCCGGTAGAGTTACATGTAACCTATCATAGGCCGCCGGGTTTCGCCAGTCCTTTCACCGGTGTTCGCTGCCGGGACGAACCCCTCCTGTTTCCGGTCTTTCCTGCCGCAGAGAGGTGCGGATGGTGCTCGGATCGTTGATATCATTGACCTTCTGGCCGACCCTGCCGGCAGGGGGTGTTTGGCCGCTCGCGGAAAATGTCAATTATCCCAACCACATACGCGAGCCGGATGGCCGAGTTTTCCATTGCCGTCCGCCCTCTCTGCCCAAAGCACATTTGTCGCGCCCTTCCTCCCCTCTCGCGGGTCAAAGCAGATGAGGCTACAAATTGTGGTGGACCTTAAAACTTAAGTGGGCAGGGATGCGTCCGATGACTGTCTCGATTCCGGATTCTGTCCGCTACGTGAAGAACGGCGAAGGCGGCCAATGGTGGAAGGTTGCTCGCGCCAATCAGCAAATCCACGCCGGTTGGCGTGAAGTGCCTGGCGACTTGCTGCGTGCCGGCGACTTCGCTGCGGCGAAGCCTTACATCGAGCACGCCGCTAAAGATGCTGGCGCAGCAACAAGAGACGCCAACGCGTTGCGGGCGCTTATTGACCGGCCCAGCCAACACGTTTGGATCACTTTCGAGGACCGTCGCATGTGGTGGTGCACCGTTCGCGACCAAGCGGAGACGAGCGCTGAGGGCTCGACCAAAGACCATGGGCACTTCTGGCTCACCTGCGAGCGGGAGTGGAGCGACCGCTCTGTCGATGGAAAGCGCCAGTTGTTCATGTCGGAACTGCCGGGCGTTGTCACCACCGTCTCGGGTTTTAGGGGCACAGTCTGCAGGCCAGAAGGTTGGCAAGCAATTCTGCGCGTCATCCGAAATGAGGAGGACGTGCACGCGCTAGCCGTAAGGCAGGCACGGGAGGCGTACGAACACACGATCGCAGAGTTGATCGGGCAGCTCCGCGAGAAGGATTTTGAGTTGCTTGTCGACCTGATCTTGTCGCGCGACGGTTGGGCTCGAATTGGACCACTGGTCGGATCGATGGCCGATATTGACACCGAGGTCGAAAATCGAGCGTCGAATGAGGTCGCCTTCGTTCAGGTCAAAAGCAAAGCCGATCAGGGCGTCTTAAATAAGTACATCGAACGGTTCCAGGCCCAGCGAGATCGTTACGCCCGCATGATCTTCGCTGTTCACAAGCCACAGGGAACTTTAACCGCCCCAACAGATCTGCCAGTGCAAGTGTGGCACCGAGACCGAATTGCCGATCTCGTGGTCAGGCTTGGACTGGGTCTGTGGCTTGAAAAACGGGTCTGACTTCAACGGCTGGTGACCACTATGGCGGCGGATGTCTCGAACATCATAGGGCGATGGCGTAGACATAGTGCTAATCATCGTCGGTCGTGGCCGGCCAAATGCCGCCGTTTGCACGCTGAAACGCAAATTCGCCGCCGAAGGCGGACAAGCAGCAGCATTATCTCCCGCGTTGCATTGCAATTACCAGATCGGGTTTCCGGGCCCGTTTGATCCAGGAAATTGATACCCCATTTGTGTAACCGTGTTAATGACAGCGCAAGCAAGCTCGGCCGAGTGCCGCTGCACTTGATTCAGGTACGCCAAATCAATTGGGGTCTCAAAGATTTCATTTCTTTTGTTGATAAACCACGGCTGTGATCGGCCCTGTTCGTCAGGGCGGCGGTTCCATGATCCGTGGCACAGGACATTGCGGATAGTGGACGCCTTCCGCAGGTGGTCAATGAGTTCTTCGAGGTTGCTGATTGTAGCTTTCGGATTTTCGCGCACTGCCTTTCCATAACTGTCGATGAGGCCGCCCAGTGGATCGGAAAGCGCGCGCTGCAAGGTTGGCAGCCACTTCTCGTAGGCGGCCTGGATTTCCGTCTCGGGATACTGTCGCGTTGCGGTAAAGGAGAAGATCGCTTTTCCTAGCGTTTCCTCCAGAAAGCCAAAGGTCGCCACCACGCGCCCCAGTGCCTCCCAAAACGCGGCCGGATGAAGATGCGTTGGAAATTGCGCGGGCAATTTGTCGAAGTCGACTTGGAACCTTCTGATGCTATCCTCGTCCTTCAACAGTTCTCTCCGGGTCCCGTTGGTTGTCCCCATGTTCCGCGCTTTAACGAATAGGCTATCATAGGGCTATGGCGTAGACATAGCGCTCATCTTCATCGAGCGTGGCCCGCCAAATCTACGCTACAGTGTTCCTTGGCCTTCCACAGCGACCGACTTTGCGATCAGCCTCGCTGCTGGAGTCGAGGCGCCGCGGTCGATCTGTCCGCGGGCGCCGAGTGGTCGGGTGTTGCAAATCGGCGCTGAATTCCTTACTCTTACGCGTAAGAGTAAGGAGGCGGCGGTGCGCATCACATCCAAAGGCCAGGTGACCATTCCGGCTGAAATCCGCGAGCGGGCGGGTCTGCTGCCGCAGACGGAAGTGGAATTCGAATTCGACGGCAAGGTCGTGCGCATTGTTCGCGCCAAAGCCCGTAAGAGCGATGGTCGCGGCGCCCGGCTTGTCGCTCATTTGCGGGGACGCGGCGATGTCGCGATGAGCACGGACGCCATCATGGCGCTGACCCGCGATGACTGAATGACGGCAGTGCTGATTGACGCCAACGTTCTTCTCGACGTCATGACGGAAGACGCGCGTTGGCTCGCGTGGTCGGCGGCAGCCGTCGAGCGCGCCGCCGACCGCTATCGCCTCGTCGTCAATCCGGTCATTTACGCCGAGGTCTCGATTCGATATTCGCGCATCGAGGAGCTCGACGCCGCGCTTCCGAAAACCATGTTCGACCGTGAAGCCATTCCGTACGAAGCCGTCTTTCTCGCAGGCAAGTCGTTCTTGGCCTATCGACGGCGAGGCGGAACAAAGCCATCGCCGCTTCCGGATTTTTTCATCGGCGCCCATGCGGCCGTTGCCGGATATCTGCTGATGACGCGGGATGCGGCGCGCTACCGCACCTATTTCCCCAAACTGTCCCTCATCGCTCCGGACTGAGTCGCCTCTTCAAGGTGGGCTATGACGCAGA
>JBEKSH010000198.1:0-5876 GCA_049517235.1 Roseiarcus sp.
TTCCCCGACCGGCGCCAGCGGAGTTTTGTTGGATCGCCGGCGCACAGGGACAGCGGTCAGTTCTGAAGGATTTTCTGTCCCTTGAGCACCAGATTCTTCGAGGCCTTCAAGGCGATTTCGCCGGGGCTGTCGATCGTCACGTTCTTGCCCCTGATCAGAACGCTTCCGTCTGGCCCCACGACGATAGCGGCGTTGAGCCGCTCCACCTCACGCGACAGACCCCGCAGCACCATCGCCAGTTGCTGCATCGCAGGGTCTTGGAAAACCGCCGGACTTCGCTGCAACTCGTTCGCCGCTTGACCCAGCATCTTTGTGAATTCTTCCGAAAACATTGCGTGCCTCCCAACTTGCGTCGCTACGCGCCCGATTGCCTATCGAACGTTCCGCAGGACTTCAAGAACCGCCGGCGCCCTTTCATTTGCCGACGCGGGCCGCCGGCGTCCTGATTTGACGGGGGGATCGGCCGCGGCGGCGTTCTAGCGAGCGACGCACTGGGCGAGGATTTGAAATGCCCCGCGGTCAACTTGTTGGCCGCCGCCAGGGGAATTGGTTATGCCGCCCTTGACGCCGATCGTGCGCGCCGCCGCTTCGCACTTTGCCTGATCGGAGAAATCCAGCGACGAAATGGCGGCGCTCGTGCCGCCGTTCGGACCGAGAGGATTCACAAGCACGATGATCACGAGCGTCCACATTGCCCCTCCTCCCCATCGTCAATTCGACGTCCGGTCAGCCCATTCCTCAAGCGACCATAGCCGATCATCTCGCGCAACGCCTGATGGCGACGGAGGTCTGTGGCCTCACGCTGGGGCCGCGCATGGCGAGCGTTCGCCCGACTGGCTCGCGCAGCGCAACGGTTGTCGCGACTCCGATTGAATTACCCAAATTACCATGAAAGTGCACATTGTTGCGAAGAACGCGGGCGAAAGCCAGGCGTCAGGCCACAGGCGCGGAGGCGGCAATAATATAAGGCGCTGTCACCGCAATCCCAAGCCTGGCGACTCATGGAACCACAATAACCACGCAGGGAGCGAGGCTCACCAGTTTTTGTGACACACTCCCGAGAAGCAGGCCTTCGAGACGGCCACGGCCGCGTCTGCCAACGACGATGGCGTCAACTCCTTCGCGTTGCGCAGCTTCGATAATAGCTCCCGTTACATCGCCCCACCCTGATTGCAGGAGAATGCGGGGCGCCCCGAGGCGCTGCGCGCGTTCCTTGGCATTCCTCAAAATCTGCTGTGTGCGGGACTCAAGCGCATCGCCGATGTCTTTCTCGGCCAGCGCGAGCCTTTGCAGGTCCTTCCCGGAGAAATCTCCGCCCACGTTGACGATAAACAGGCTGCCGTCGACGCCCTTTGCAAGTTCCGCCGCGAAATCTACGGCGCGATCAGCGTCGTTGGAGCCGTCCGTCGCCACCATGATCTGTCGCATCGAGCGTCCAGTCGGAATCTGCGGCTCAAGTCGAAACCGGGCCGCTCTGCTTGGCCAGTCTCGCCCCGAAATGTCAGCGAATCTCGAAGCGTAGCGCCTTGACATGGATCAAACCGGCGCTAGGCGCGACGTCGCCCGGCGGCCCGCAGCGAACGAGGGCGACAACCAAACGCAATAGCGGCGATAGTGCGGGCGCGCGCCGGATGCCGACGACCCGGCATTGCCAAAATCCGCCGAAAGCGACAACCTCGCGCTCGGCGGCTGCCGGATAATGCTGCGGCGCCGCCACCGGGAGAACGCCATGAAAAGCTATCAAGTCGCCGCGTTCGGCGCGCCGCTCGTCGAGGCCGAAGCGCCGACGCCGGCGCCCAGGGGCGCCGAGGTGCTGCTGGAAGTGATCGCCGCCGGCGTCTGCCACAGCGACCTGCACATCTGGGAAGGCGGCTACGATCTCGGCGGCGGCAAGCGGCTGTCGCTGAAGGACCGCGGCATAGCCCTGCCGCTGACCATGGGTCACGAGACCGCCGGCCGCGTCGTGGCGAGCGGACCGGACGCCGCGGGCGTCGACGCGGGCAAGGCCTATCTGGTCTATCCGTGGATCGGCTGCGGCCAATGCGCGACCTGCCGGCGCGGCGACGAGCATCTGTGCGCCGCGCCCGCCTTCCTCGGCGTCTTTCGCAACGGCGGCTATGCGGATCACCTTCTGGTTCCGCGTCCGAAATATCTCATCGACCTCGACGGGCTCGACCCGGTGACGATGGCGCCGTTCGCCTGCTCCGGCCTCACCGCGTTCAGCGCGCTGAAGAAGGTCGCCGACACGCTGAAGGATGCGCCCGTGGCGATCATCGGCGCCGGCGGGCTCGGGCTGATCGCCATCGAGATCCTCAAGGCGGTCGGCGGCAGGGGCGCCGTGTCAGTCGACATCGACCCGGTGAAGCGCGAGGCGGCCCGCACGAACGGCGCGCTCGCCGCCGTCGATCCGCGCGCGCCCGACGCGCTCGCGCAATTGACCGCGGCGCTCGGCGGCCCCGCGACGGCGGTGATCGACTTCGTCGGCAGCAGCGAGACCGCCGCGCTTGGCTTCAACGCGCTCGGCAAGGGCGGCAAGCTGGTGATCGTCGGCCTTTACGGCGGCGCCGCCCCGTGGTCGCTGCCGCTGATCCCGATGCGAGCGGTCTCGATCGTCGGCAGCTATGTCGGCAGCCTCGCCGAACTGCGCGAACTCGTCGATCTGGTGCGCGCCCGCAAGGTGACGCCGCTGCCAGTCACCCGCTGCGCGTTGCACGACGCCGACAAGGCGCTGAACGACCTGCGCGCCGGGCGCTTCGTCGGCCGCGCGGTGCTGGTGCCGCAATGCGCGCCGGCGTGACGGCGGCGCCGGCGACCCTCGCAGCCAGGGCGAACGGTCCAGGCGTCGCTCCATTGCGGCGATACGCCGCGCGCCGCGGAACCCGCCTGTTTGCAAGGATATGTGAGACTTCCTGAGATTCAATTTCGACGTTGTTAACACGGGCGTGCTTTGTGTGGGAATCCTCATTACGGATTTCGATAGGCGGCGGCCCCCATGACGTTCGATGTTTCAACGATCACCTTCGCAGGCGGCGTTGTCTCGTTCGCGGGCGGACTCATCCTGCTGATGAATTGGCTGCACGACCGCTCCGCCCGGGCGGACTTCTTGTGGGCCGCGGCGAATTGCGCATTGGGCGTCGGCGTTATCGGGCTGGCGCTGCACGCCGTGCTGCCGGCTTTCGCATCGAACGTCGCGACGCCGCTGATCCTCAACGCGGCCGCCGCGCTGGCGTGGTTCGCGGCGCGCATCTTCAATCGCGGCTCGATCAAAGCCTACCCGCTGGTCGCCGCGGCGGGCGCCTTGATCGCGCCGGCGATCTTCGCGGCGGCGAACGCCGACGAACATTTTGTCGCGGCGCTCGGCGCGACGATCGCAGGATGCTTCTACGCGGCGGCGGCGATCGAATTCTGGCTGGCTCGCGGCGAGGGCCTTCGCGGGCGATGGTCGATGATCCTGCTGCTCAGCCTGGAGGCGGTCGCGCTGTACCTCGCCGCCGTCGATTTTTACTCCTCCACGCTGTCTCCGCCGACGCTCTCGATCGGCTGGTTCGGGATCATCCATTTCGTCGGGCTCGTCTATGCGGTCGGCAGCGCCGTGTTGCCGGTCATGATGCTAAGGGAGCGCAGCGAGGCGAGACACAAGGCTATCGCTCTGGTCGATTCATTGACCGGACTGGCGAACCGCCGCGCCTTCATGGAGCGCGCCCAGCGCCTGTTCGAGCGAAACGCAAGCGACGACGCGCCGATCTCCCTGCTGGCGTTCGACCTCGATCGCTTCAAGCGAGTCAACGACGCGTTCGGTCATCCGACCGGCGACGATGTGCTGCGCATCTTCGCCGACGTCCTGTCGAAAGCCCTGCGGCCCGCCGACATCGCGGCGCGCATCGGCGGCGAGGAATTCGCGGCGGCGCTGCCCGACTGCGGCGTCGAGGCCGCGCTGGCGATAGCCAGACGCATCTGCAACGCCTTCCAGAACGACGCGCGGTTCGTCAACGGGCAAAGGGTCGTCGCCACCGTCAGCGTGGGCGTCGCGGTGGCCGCCACGCCGGGGAGCAGCCTCGCCGACAGCCTCGCAAACGCCGATCGCGCGCTCTACCAGGCCAAGGACCTGGGACGCAACCGCGTCGTGCTGGCGCAGACCGGTTCGCGCGATTCGGAACCCTCCGTCGTCGTCCGCATGGCCTAGCGAACGGCGAGGCGAACTTGACCCCCGCCTCGGCCGCGCCTATCTCCTGCCTCGCCAGTCGGCCGGACGGCCGTCGCTTTTGCAAGCGGAGGAAAGTCCGGGCTCCACGGAGACACGGCGCCGGATAACGTCCGGCGGGGGCGACCCCAGGGACAGCGCCACAGAGAGCGAACCGCCGGCCAGGGACCTGAAGGGGTCGCCGGCCGGTAAGGGTGAAAAGGTGCGGTAAGAGCGCACCGCGCGGGCGGCAACGTCGGCGGCATGGCAAACCCCGCCGGGAGCAAGACCGAATAGGAGCGACAGGAAGCGCGCAAGCGCTTTAAGGCCCGTCTCCGGGCCTGGTCGCTCGGGTTGGTTGCTCGAGGCGTCCGGCGACGGACGCCCCAGAGGAATGGCCGTCACGCGCGGGGTTCAAAGCCCCGGGCCATACAGAACCCGGCTTACAGGCCGGCTGGCGATTTTCACGGCAAGCGCTGCGCGGATTCCTGGCCGTCACGCCTGGCCCGTGCGCACATGCTCCGGGCGAACGCCGAGGCCGATCAGCCGGCCGATCAGCCGGCGCAGCAACTTCGAGCGCCCGATCAGCCGGAAGGCCAGCGGCGCCTTCATCGGCCCGGCCTGCGAAAGCGCGCGCGCGACGATATTGTTCTGCGCGGCCACTTGCATGAATTGCGTCAGGCGCGCCGGAAACAGCCGGCGGCGCTCGACGGCGGCAAGATCGTCGTCGCCGAGGCTTCGCGCGAGCAGCGGCGCGGCGAGCCGGTTGGCGGCGGCGACCGCGTCCTGCACCGCCAGATTGATCCCGACGCCGCCGATCGGAGACATCGCGTGGGCGGCGTCGCCGATCGCCAGGAACCCCGGCCGGCGCCAACGCTCCAGCCGGTCGACGGCGACGCTGAGCAGTCTCACGTCGTCGAAGCTGGCGATGTCCAGCAGCCGCTCGACGGGAACCCGCATCAGCCGCGCGACATCGGCCTTGAACGCCTCGAGGCCGCGCGCCCGCAGCGCGGCGAGCGAGCCCTTGGCGATGACATAGCCGCACTGCCAATAGGCGCCGCGATTGATGCGGAAGAACATGCGTCCCGCGTCGAAACGCCCGGTCGTCTGCGCCCCGTCGCCCTCCTGGCGCGGCGCGCGAAACCACAACACATCCATCCGCGCGCCAAGATCGATCGTCGTAAGGCCGGCGGCCTCGCGCAGCAGCGAATGGCGCCCGTCCGCCGCCACGGTGAGATCGGCGCGGATCGCCAGCGGTCCGTTGGGCCCGCGCGCGTTGACGCCGACGATCCTGCCCGCCTCCTCGATCAGCGATTCGGCGGTCGTGCGCATCAGCAGCCGGAACGTCTTGAATCCCACCCCCTTGGCCGCCAAAAAGTTGAGGAAATCCCATTGCGGCGTCATCGCGATGAAATTGCAAGGCGGCGGCAGATGCGAGAAATCGGCCAGTTTGGCGCGGCTGTCGCCGAACCAGCCCTCCAGCTCGAACACCTTCTGGTGCGGCAACTTGAGGAACTCGTCGAGAAAGCCCAGTTCCTTCATCACGTTAAGTGTCGAGGGATGGATCGTGTCGCCGCGAAAGTCGCGCAGGAAGTCGGCGTGCTTCTCCAGCACGACGACGTCGACGCCGGCGCGCGCCAGCAGGAATCCGAGCATCATCCCCGCCGGACCGCCGCCCACTACGCAGCAGCGCGTC
>JBEKSH010000199.1:0-5872 GCA_049517235.1 Roseiarcus sp.
GCTGCTCTCTCGCCCGCAACACGTCAATTCATCAGAAGGCGGGGGCGGTGCTTCATCATGCGCATCCTTGTTCTCAATCCCAATTTCAGCGAAGGCATCACCAAGCGGCTTGTGGCGGCGGCGACCAAGGCCGCGGCCCCAGGCACGATGATCGCCTCGGCTACCGCGCCGCGCGGCGTTCCCTACATTTCGACGCGCGCCGAGGCGCAGATTGCTGGAGCGATCGCGCTGGAGATGCTTGCCGAGCGCCATCGTGAATACGACGCCGCGATCATCGCCGCCTTCGGCGATCCAGGTCTTCTCGCCGCCCGCGAATTGTTCGATCTTCCGGTGGTCGGCATGGCGGAGGCCTCGATGCTCACCGCCTGCATGCTGGGACGGCGTTTCGCGATCGTCACGTTCGCGCGCGCGATGGGTCCCTGGTATCAGGAGTGCGTCGAGACCCACGGCATGAAAGAGCGCTGCGCCGGCCTTCGCATGATCGACGAACCATTCGATTTGATATGCGATGTTCAGGAGGAGAAAGAGGACCGGCTGGTCGCGGAGGCCAATCGCGCCGTGCAGGATCTGGACGCCGACGTCGTCATCTTCGCCGGCGCACCGCTCGCCGGCCTCGCCGAGAAGGTGCGTGAGCGCATTCCCGTGCCAGTGATTGATCAGATGGCCGCGGCGGTCAAGCAGTCCGAGGCTTTGGTGGGCCTGAATTTGCGCAAAGCGACTGTTGGAACTTTTCGCCGCCCGGACGCCAAGAATACGCGCGGTCTGGCCGCAGCGCTCGCGGCCCGCATCGAGCGCGCCGACGGCGAGGCCCGCGCGATCTAGAGCCGCCCGCGCGCGCCGGAACGCAACGCAACGCAACGCAACGCAACGCGACCCGACCCGACCCGCGCGATATCGGCTGCGCGCGCCGGGGCCGACATAGGCCGCGCGCCGTTCAAGTGCAGCGCGATTGGCGAAACGCCGCGCTCGGCGATCGCGCCGGCCATGGCAACAATCCGGCGATCGCCAGCATACCGGCCGAAATTCATCGCAAACATTGTATGCAGAATGCAGAATTGACTTGCGCGCACCGCCGTTTTCGGCCACAGTTTGCGACGATCCTGACGGACGTCGCGCTGGAGAGGCAGGATCAGATGCGAATGCTTGGGAGAGAAGCATGGCCGCTGCCACCATTCCTGTCGCCGGCGTGGGCCGGACCTCGGTGCGTTGGCGCATATTCGTGCTTATGCTGGGGCTGATCGCGCTCAATTACATCGACCGCGCATCGCTCTCGGTGGCCATGCCATTGATTGCGCAGGAGTTCAACCTCGACGCGTCGGCGCAGGGCTTCATGCTCAGCGCCTTCTTTGTCTCCTATGCGGTCATGCAGATTCCCGGTGGCTTCCTCGCCGACCGTTACAAGCCGCGCCTCGTCATCGCGGCGGCGACACTCGGCTGGGGCGTGTTTCAGGGGCTCGCGGCGCTGTCGACCAGCTCCCTTGGTCTCCTCGTCACTCGCCTCGGGCTCGGCGCGGCCGAAGCGCCGATCTATCCGGCGGGCGGCAAGCTCAATGCGATGTGGATGACGCCGAACGAGCGGGCGCGCGGCGCGACCCTGCTCGACGGCGGCGCGCCGCTCGGCGCGGCGCTCGGCGCGCTGATCATCGCCGGACTCATCGCCGAATTCGATTCCTGGCGCGTTTCCTTCGCGATCGCCGGAATCGGCACGGTCTTGTGCGGGATGCTCGCCTGGTGGTACATCCGGAATCATCCCAGCGAACATCCCGCCGTCAACGAAGCCGAAGAGCGCTTCATCACGGCCGCACACGCTGAGGAGGACGCTTGCGCGCCGGCCCCCTCGGGCGCCGGCGTCGGCGCCTTCTTTGCCTATCGATCCGTGTGGGGCATGGGCCTCGGCTGGATGTTCTTCAATGTCGTCTTCTACGGCCTGCTGACCTGGATACCGACCTATCTCTTCAAAGTATATGGTCTCGACATCAAGCATCTTGGCGGCTCGCTCTTCGCGATGTTCTTTTCCGGGTTCGTCGGCGAACTGGTCGGAGGCCAGATCGCCGATTTTTGGCGGACGCGCGGCGGCGCGCCGAACACGATTTTCCGAACGCTGTTCGCGATCGCGGCGATCGTGGCGACGGTCTCGGTATTCCTTGTCGCCTATGTGAGCGACGCGACCGCCGTGGTTGTGCTATTGTCGACAACGCTCTTCTTCCTGCGCTGGTGTGGCATGTATTGGGCCATCCCGTCGATCCTCGGCTCGCGCGCGCGTTCGGGCTTCCTTGGTGGTTTCATGAATCTGGGCGGCAATATCGCCGGCATAGCGACCCCGGTCATCGTCGGCGCGATCGTCCAGACGACCGGTTCATATTTTCTTGCCCTCATGTTCTTCGCGGCCGCCGGCGTCGCGCTGTTGGTCTGCTCCCTCGCTATCGACTACACGCGAAGGCTGCCGATATGAACGCGCCGCGTGTTGCGGCCATTTTGAGACCTAGGCGCTGCGTTACGCCCTCCGCATTGATCCCACGGGACCTGAGCAAGCCATCGTCATGAGTGAATTTGATACGATCATTCGCGGAGGAACCGTCGTAACGGCCTCCGATACGTTCAAATGCGATGTCGGAATCCGTGGCGGGCGGATCGTTGCGCTCGGCGAGAATTTCGATGACGCGCAGACCAAAATCGATGCGACGGGTAAGCTGGTGCTGCCCGGCGGCATCGATAGCCATGTCCATATCGCGCAGCCTTCCGGCCCTGGAATCGTCATGGCCGACGATTTCGAGAGCGCGACACGCTCGGCGGCGATCGGCGGCAATACGACGCTTCTACCTTTCGTGCTCCAGGAGAAAGGCAAATCTCTGCGCGAGGCCGTGAAGAATTACCACGCGCTCGCCGACAGCACCTGTCATATCGACGTTTCGTTCCATCTCATCATTGCCGACCCGACGCCGCAGACACTGGGCCAAGACCTGCCGGCGCTGATCAAGGACGGCTATACGTCTTTCAAGGTCTTCATGACCTATGATGGTCTCGCGCTCACCGATTTCGAGATCATGAGCGTGATGGAGGTGGCGCGTTCGACCGGCGCGCTGGTGATGGTCCATGCCGAGAACTACGATGCAATCCGCTTCCTGACCCAGCGACTCGAAGAGGCGGGCAAGACCGCGCCGCGCTATCACGCGAGTTCGCGTCCGATCATCGTCGAGCGGGAGGCGACGCATCGCGCCATCTCGCTGGCCGAACTGATCGACACGCCGGTGATGATCGTCCATGTCTCGAATCGCGAGGCGATGGAGGAGATCCGCCGCGCCCGCGCGAAGGGCCTCAATGTTTTCGGCGAGACGTGCCCGCAATATTTGACCCTAACCGAGGCCGACCTGCAGGGCCTCAATATGGAGGGCGCGAAATATGTCTGCTCGCCACCGCCGCGCGACAAGGAGAGCCAAGCCGCTTGCTGGGAGGGGATCACAACCGGCGTCTTCTCGGTGTTTTCGTCCGACCATTGCCCGTTCCGCTACGACGATCCAAAGGGAAAGCTGACGCCGAGGGGCCGCACCAGTTTCCGCTGGGTGCCCAACGGCATACCGGGCGTCGCGACGCGTCTGCCGATCCTGTTCTCGGAAGGCGTCGCCAAGGGCCGCATCAACGTCAACGAATTCGTCGCTCTGACCGCGACCAACCACGCCAAGATTTATGGCCTTTACCCCCGCAAGGGCACGATCGCGGTCGGCGCCGACGCTGACATCGTCCTCTGGGCCCCGGAGCGCAAGATCACACTTACTCATTCCATGCTGAAGGATGGTTCGGACTATACGCCTTACGAGGGCATGACGCTCACCGGGTGGCCCCAGCTGACGATGGTGCGCGGCAAGATCGTCGCCAAAGATGGCGAGATCGTCGGCCCCAAGGGCCATGGCATCCATTTGAGCCGCGAGCCGATGCCCGGTCGGCGGCTCGGCGCGTAAGGGGGGGCGCCCGACTGACGACCGTTGGTTGTCATTGCCTTCGCTCTCAGGTCGGGCTTGCGTTCGGGCGGTCTCACTTCCGTGCCTCCCCGGGATGCTGTGCGCCTAACGCTAGAACGAAAAGTGAAGGCCCGCGACTGAGACCCGTCTGTGGTCCATCGCCGCGGTCACGCCCGCGATCTCCTGGCCAGAGCCGACATTGGCTACCAGGATGCCAATTCGGAATCGAACCAGTCTCCCACGGACAGCAATACATCTGCGCACGGAAAAGAATTTTGCGCTCATGGAGACCGGACGCGGAAGTCGCGACAGTAGACGGAATTTCGCGGTCTCCGTCGGTCTAACTACGTCGGCTCAGGGCACATGTCTTTGATATGTGGCGGACATTCACACAGACAGAAAACGTAGTAGAATCAAGGTGTTGCGTGGTGGAGCCAGTAGGAATCGAACTACGAACCTTTCCGCGATGCTTTCGCGAATTTTGGGCGAACTTAATTTCTCCGATGCCAAAGCATGTTTTCGCATTGGCTGCCAGGACGCCAATTCGGAATCGAAACAGTCTCCCACGGACAGCAATACATCTGCGCACGGAAAAGAATTTTGCGCTCGTGGAGACTGGACGCGGAAGTCGCGCCGGCAGACGGAATTTCGCGGTCTCTGTCGGTCTATTTACGTCGGCTCAGGGCACATGTCTTTGATATGTGGCGGACAATGCAAGAGACGGAAAAACGTGTAAAATCAAGTAGTTGCGTGGTGGAGCTGAGGGGAATCGAACCCCTGACCTCTGCAGTGCGATTGCAGCGCTCTCCCATCTGAGCTACAGCCCCGTTGCGCGGCTGTTTACGTGCGCGCCCGCGGCGTGTCAACGAAGGAAACAAGGGCCCGGTCGACAAGGCTGGCGCCGGACGAGGCGCTCGGGCGTCGGGGGGCGGTCGCGGCCGTATTGCGAGCCCGCTTGCGACAGATCGAAAGGAGTTCGAATGCGCGGTATTCTTGAGGTTATCAGCCTAGCTCTCACCTTATATACGTATGTGGTTCTCGGCATGGCGATCTTATCATGGCTTATTGCGTTCAATGTGGTCAACATCCACAATGATGTCGTCCGTTCAATTTGGAACATGCTGGATGCTTTGACGACGCCGCTGCTCCGGCCGATTCGCAACTTCCTGCCAAACATGGGCGGAATCGATATTTCCCCGGTAATTCTATTGCTGATCATTGTGCTTATTCAACACTGGATAGGCGACTTGATCGCGGTTTATCCTTATGCCTTCTGAAGTCTGTGTGATGCTTTTGTGTAACGCTATTGAATCTGACCTCAGCCGAGACGGGCTCATGACGCCGGGGGGACAGCGCCGATGACGAATCCTCCAGTCGCCAAGACCGGCTCCGGGCGGTTTTTTGAGGACTTCGCGGTCGGGCAGGTTCTCGTCCACGCGACGCCGCGCACCGTGAGCCACGGCGACGTCGCGCTCTATTCGGCGCTGTTCGGCGGGCGCTTCGCGGTGCAGTCGGCCGATACGTTCGCCTATGCGATCGGCTACCCCCGCAGCCCCGTCGACGACCTGCTGGCCTTCCATATCGTGTTCGGCAAGACCGTCGCCGATATTTCGATCAACGCCATCGCCAACCTCGGCTACGCGGCTTGCCGATTCCTCAGCCCCGTCTATCCCGGCGACACGATCTCCGCCTCCTCGCAGATCATCGGGCTGAAGGAAAATTCCAATCGCGAGAGCGGCGTCGTTTACGTGCTCTCGCGCGGGCGCAGCCAGCATGGCGCCGACGTCGTGGATTACGTGCGCTGGGTGATGGTGCGCAAGCGCGACAAGGGCGCGGCCGCGCCGGCGCCGGTCGTTCCAGACCTCATCAAGGCGCTGCCTGTCGAGAGCCTCGGCGACGCGTGTCCGATCCTCAAT
>JBEKSH010000200.1:0-5871 GCA_049517235.1 Roseiarcus sp.
TCGAGCGCCTCAATGCGGGCAATTCAGACAAGGGGAATTGTGTCCTCTAACCACTATTTTTTTGGTTTGCAGGAAGCCATAGAAGGCTGCGGCTCGCTGGTCTGTCGCGGCGCGTCGAAAAAAGCTGTTGACTCCAAGTCGTATCGTAGGACGAAGGGCGCGATGGCGCCCCGCTATCCGTCAGCGCCCCGAGACAGCGGCCTTCGGGCGTCACCGCTTCGACATGCGAATAGGCGGGCCCGAGCTCGACGCCGCAGATGACGCGCGAGACGAGGCTGTCATTCGTGTCGACGAACCTGAGTCTGACGGATGGCATGTGTTACCTCCTCACTGCGGGATCAACGCCGCCGGGGGTGTTGGCGATGGTCCGTTCGCCCAACAGGACGCCGTACCTACTTTTCTGGGACATTGCGGCAGTCAGTCGGCAACAGGTGAGCGTCGTAATAGCACACCAAACGATTGCCATTTTGCACGGCGCCGATGAACGCGACATCGCCCGACTTGACCCCGGGAATCTCATGCTCCGAAAGCGCCTCCCGTGCTCCCTCGGAGAACTTGACGCCCGAGTCGCGTTCGATGACGTCCATCGCCCAAAGTCGCACCGGTTTTATATTCTCCTTCTTCGGATCGGCGCGAAGAATGCCGAGCGCGACCTCGACAAGGTGATACCGCAATTCCTCGTCTTTGCTGGCGTAAGTGAACCAACCGGTCAAGTAAACCCCAACGAGCGCGAGCACTGCTCCAATTACTGTCGCGATCGCCGATACGCTGGCGTCTCTGAGGCGCGACTGAATAGAAGCGTCGGTCAATCTCTCCTCCCTTCGAGTGTGGAGGCGAAGCAGGAAGCGGCGGCTTCAGACGTGTCGCCACGCCCAGCCTTACTGCGCTCATCGAACCGACGTCATGACATACGGATCGAGTTTTCCAGCGCAAGCTAGGACCATCGCGCCCAAGGCAATCAGCAAGGCTGATTGCGGCAATCGGACGGGTCTAGATTCTGATCGTAATAGCATACAATTCGCGTCCCCGCCTCGCATGGCCCAACATACGCAACATCCCCGACTTGCGCTCCTTGAACCGACATATGAGTCCCGCCAGCCATATCCTTAGCACTCGGCATTGGCACTTTAGCGTGCTTGCGGACGTCGGCCTCTGCAACAGTCCTAGGCACTGTTTTGTGCGTTGCGATGGAATGCGGTCCCTTTGCCATGTCTTTCTCCCTTCACCAGACTGAGCTAGAATACAATTGAGCAAATATTATACAATAAATCGCCACCATTACTCCAATTGCATCGTCATTGTTGACTCCTGATAGCCTCTGAAAATGCCGAATGCATCAGGGCTATGAACTGGCCCTCAAGAACTTCCGGCGAAGGCTCTTTTGACGCATCGCTTGCCGCGGGCCCAAGTGTTAGGATTAAATCGGCTGTGAAAACTCGGCCCGCAGACACGAACGGGGCGGTACTGCCAGAAAAATTGGCCAGTTTCAAAGACGGCGTGCCATTGACACTTCCGGATACAATAAATTCCCTTTCGCCGCTAATCGCGTCAGGGGGTTTCTTGTTTATATCATTTGGGATAAAATAAGGAAGAGTCGCTTCATCAACTAACTCATCTAAATGCAAATCGCCACTTATAAATGGGTCTGTATTTTTATCACGACATTTTTTTTCGTCGTTTTCATCAAATTTAACCGGATTACTTGAATTTCCAATAAAATCATCTTGAAATATATAATAAAAATCAAGCGTGTCCGTTCTAGATGCCTCAGACGAAACCAACGCCCCTAATCCAAGAGAAGAGGATTGGGGTGTTGACACGCTAGTCTTATTAGCAAACATTGACGTCGCGCCGGGTAATAACTTCGTAAACGATATACCAGGATTAAGTGAACTCTTATCGTCAACAACGATTTTAACACTAATTTTGGCAAGCCAATTTTTGAACCAAGGAATACTGCTTACTTTCAACTTATTTTGTGTCATATTATCACGATCGTATTTCAATGTAAGACGCACCGCACAGCGCAACTCATCTTTTATGTGAAGAACGATCTTATTAATATAGAACGACGAAGAATTGGTCTCGCTCGTCGTGATTTCTGGAACAAAGGTTCCGCATCCCGCGAGAGCGCCTGCCGCTAGCAACGCTGATACGAGTTTATATCGCCCCAGAGACATCATTCCTCCCCCCCCTTTACGGAAAAATTAGTGGCGTCGTTACGGTGACGGCGCGCAATATGGCGGATAGACGTTTCGTAAAACGGCGTATTCGCTTTCGTGTATGCATTTTCGCGGTAGAGTCTCGCCCGTTGAGTAATAGCCTTCTAGACCGACGGCGCCGGCGCGTTCTTCAAGGCGTGGAGCAGCTTGTTGCCGTCGGGGCTGCCGAATCCGGTGCAGGCGTCCCACCCCACGCCCGCCTGATAGGCCCCGTTATTGCCCACGGTGATGTCGTTCAGCACGCCCGTGGAACAGCTTGCATACAGAGTCGGATTGAGGAATCCAACGCGGGCGCCGAGCCCCTGATTTATCCGAACGATCAGGCTCGCCCACAACGGAGCGGCGGCGCTTGTGCCGCCGATCGGCTCGACCGCTTTGCCGCTGACATGCATGACGACCACGCCTGTATAGGGATCGGCGACCGCAGCGACATCAGGCACGCCGCGGCCGATCACGTGCGGCGGGTTGGCGGACGGCGGGACGCCCGCCCCATTTTGGTACGGCGGCAGAGGGAACACGGCGCTGACGCCGCCGCCGCCCGCTCCAGCGGGCTGGGGCAAAGCCAGATCGTTCCAGACAGTTTCGCTTGCAATTTGCGGATCGGCGCCTTGCGTCGCCTTCAAGCTCGTCCCGCCGACGCCAAGCACCCAAGGGCTTGAGGCGGGAAAATCAGCATGGGCGCCCTTCGATCCCTGGTCGCTTGATCCATCGTCCCCAGATGCGCAGCAAATGGTGATACCTTTGCTGCTGGCGGCCTCGAACGCTTGGCTAACTAGATTCACGCCCGACGTCGTCCACAAACTGTTCGGATCATCTTCAGGATTGCCGTAGCTGATCGAAATAACCGAAATGTCGTTGCCGTCAGTGATCGCCTGATTCAGAGCCTCGATCCAACCTTGGTTCGAAAATTCGGTGAAATAGACGAAGATCTTGGCGCCCGGCGCCACCGACCCGGCAACGCAAAGATCCAACATCACCTCGCCCGTCGAGTCGCCGCGGTTCGAGGATTGTTGCGTGTCGGGTCCGGGATCGTTTCCCGGCCCCTGGACGACGACGTCGGTAATCGCGGGCTTCGTCCCCTTGAGCACTGTCTGGAAATAAGTCTGGAGCGCAGGCAGGCTATAGCCGCCTCTCGGATCGGGCGAGTCGCCGCCGTTGAACGCGAATATGGCTAGGTTTTGGCCCGACCCGTCGAACTCCGTCGGATAATCATAGAGGCTCGCGACCTGTGGCGGGAAGAACGTGCCCGGCCAGACATTCGCGAAACCACCAACCGCGCGCGTGCGCTTTATTGCAACCGGCGCGAAACGCGTGCGGACCCGCCGCGGCCGGCCGGCCGGCCTGGTGTCCAGTCCCTCGATCCCCGCGACGATCGGAAACAGATTCTCTGGAACGTAAATCTTGCCCTCGCGACCCCGGAACCGGCCGAGTTCCTCATCCTCGAACTCGTTGAGTTCGACGCCGAAGGCGCTCTCCACGTCAGCTACAGTTCCTTCGACCAGCACCCGCCGCTTGGCGACGCTGGAATTGATGACAGCAAGCTTCGCCGCCTTCGCGAACTGGACGATCTCGGCCAAGTCCGAAGGCGCTGCTCCGTAGACTTGATCGAACTCGTCTGGGCTCAAATATCTCCTCTGCGCGATCGGTTGGCGGCTGATGCCATTTGCCTTCGCCAGCAGGCCTGCGGGAGGACTTGGGTTTCGACGCACGAAAATGCTGATCTTGATCTTGGTCTGGGGATCGGACCTCCGAATCAGTTTGGCACTTGGCACGGCTTTCCTGCCGCTACCCGCGATGGCGATCCTTGTCGATTTGGCGCTCACGTTGTCCCTCCGAAAGTTGTTTGCGAACGTGCGCTTCCGACTGATCCGCAAATTACGGGGGCGAATTACGGTGGCACTTCACTAAATCCTCGCACTCTTCATCCCACGCCCGCTCGGTCGTGCGCCGCGGCCAGCAAGCGCGTCGATCTTGTCGGGACCCCCTGCGCCGAATGGGCGGCCGATCGTTAGCGGCTCTCGACCGTGTCACGCGACCGCCCACCGCGCCGCAACGGCTGATATTGGCGCGTGATGTCAACACGTAAGCTGGCGCGGCGGAAGCGATCTGTTTGAACAACGGTTGTTCAAAATTGGGCGGCTGTCCGTCAACCCCCGCGTCGTCGCCGCGACGGCGGCGAGTCTCCGTCGTTTATAGATGCGTCCGCCTCAATGCCGCGTGTCGCTCTCCGGCCAATCCGTCGCGGAAAACGACGTCATCCGTTCGAACGCCGCAAGGACGGCGAGGCGGTCGCTCGGATCCAGCGCTTCGACCAGCGCCTCGACGGCGCTGGCGATCCCCAGCGGGTCGTCGCCGTGCGTTTGCGCGGCCTCCGCGTACATCCTGTTGATGATCTCCAGCGCGCTTTCGTCGCTCGGCATGACCGCTCCGCGTTTGCCGACCCGTGTTCAATTTTGAACGTCAACAGTTCAAATCAACGCCTTCCGCCCGGCGGGCGACTCGATAGATGGTTGCGATATCGGAATCGACAAGCCGGAGCGCAAGATGGCCGAACCACGCCTCCATGGATTGGACAATGCGATCCGGCTTGTCGTCGTCGCCACCCACGAGCAACTTCAGCACGCCTACGCCGTGCGAAGCATATGCTTTATGGAGGATACCGGAATCTCCGTAAAGCGCGCTTTCGACGGCAACGATTTTCAGGCCACCCATATCGTCGCCTATGCCGATGACGAACCGATCGGCGCCACGAGGATACGGTGGTTTTCCGGCTTTGCAAAGATCGAACGCACGGCGTTCCGCAAGGCGTTTCGCAGCGCGCGAACCCTCAAGCAATGCTCGGGATTCATTTTCGATCATGTCGCGCAGAAGGGCTATTCGCAGCTCGTCACGCTGGCGAGGCGCGATTTCGCGGTGGTGTGGATTCGCGTCCTCGGTTTCCGCCAGCTCGCGCATCGCGGGGTGACGATCCGCGAGGGCGAGCCCTATCTCACGCTGGTCAAGGAATTGAGGCCGCCAGAGCAGGCGATAACGATCGAAAGCGATCCCAACGTGCTGATGCGCATCGAGGGCGCCTGGGACGTCGCGACGGCGTTCGAAGGCGACAATGGATGACCGCGCGGCGATGTCTCAAAGAACGCAAGGCCGCGCGCCATTGCGGATGGCTCGCGAAGGGGAATGCAACTTCACATCTGGGCGTTCAAGAGTCTCGTCGCGAGGCGGGCCGGGCTACAGGTTGAACAGCATCTGGTAGCCATCGGTATAGGGCGATCGCCTGGCGGCGAGGTTCATTTCCGACGTCAGCCAGGGATTTTCTTCGCTGAGCAGCGAAAGGACGAAATCGAATACGATGCGCACCGGCCGCGCCTGCAGGCGCTCGGTGAGCGCCGTCACGAACAGCGGCAGGCCGATCTGGCAATTGATGTCGAGAGGGATCGCCGACGGCTCAAGGACATTGATGCTGCTGAGCAATCCGATGCCGAGGCCGGCCTTGACCATGATTCCGTAGACGGTCGAGGATTCGCAGCAATAGAGCGGGATGTTTTTAGGCAGAATCGATAGGGGATTCCCGAATCGGATGGATTCTGATTCAACATGGCTGCTGGATAAGGAGGCCAGCATGACGTGGCGAAACCCTTATCGAACGATC
>JBEKSH010000201.1:0-5861 GCA_049517235.1 Roseiarcus sp.
CGACGCTATGACTTTCGCAGGCCTCCAGATCCCAGACCACCAGGTCGGGCCACACGACGGCGAAGAACTTGCAAAACGCCACGGTGGGGGAGTGTCCGTGTCCCGACAGCTCGGTCTCCACTTGCTGGCGAACTTGCGCCGCCTCGTCGAGGCGGCCGAGGAACGACAGCGCCCATATCTTGTAGCAAAGCACGGCGAGGCCGGGATCGTTGGCGAAACGAAAGCTCAGCAGTCTTTGCCGCGCAGGATCGCGGTATCGTTCGGCCTGCCGCAGACTCTCCAGCGCTTCGCGATTGCGTCCCATCAAGACCAGCGTCGTGCCGAGGACGCGGTTGCCGACAAGCCTGTAGGTCGTGTCGTCTTGCCTGTCGGCGACTTCGACGATCTGGCGCGCCAGTGCGAGCGCAGTCTCAATTCGCGCGGCAAAGAAATTCGCCGCACAAAGACCATAAAGCACGGAAAATCGCTGCAAATCGCTGCCGACGCCGGAATCGAGAAGCTGTTTGGCTTCGGTCAACGCCGCCATCGTCTCCGGCGCGTCATAGCCCTTGAGCGGCAACAGAGCGTTGGCGCGGGCCAGTTGCAGCGCCAGATCGAGAGACTGGCGGCTCGGCCCATCTTTCAGGCGCGAGAGTTGCGCCAGTCCGGCTTCGACGTAGCGATTGGCCTCCACGTAGGCCGAGCGCGACAGCGCCTGTTCCGTCGCCTTGAGCCAATTGCTCGCCGCGGGCTCGTGCAGGCCGGCTTCAGTGAAATGATGGGCGACGACCGCCGGCGCGGATTCGACCCGGTCGGCGAAACGCTCGGAAAGCGCCCGCGCGATGTCGGCGTGGATGCCTTGTCGCCGACCGCGCAACAACGACGCGTAAGCCGTGTCCTGCACCAGCGCATGCTTGAAGACATATGTCGCTTCCGGCGGCGCGCCACGGCAATAGACCAGTTCCGACGCGGTCAGCTGAGCAAGCGCGTCCTGCAACGCTGATCCTGCGATCGGCGACACCGCCTCGAGCAGGCGATGGGAGAATTCGCGCCCGATCGTGGCGCCGATTTGCGCGATCTCCTTGACCGGCGCCAGACGATCCAACCGCGCCATCAACGAATCTTGCAAGGTCGCGGGAATCGCCAAAGGCGTCAGCGCGGCGTGAAGGACGTACGAACCGCCCTCCTCGCGCAGCAATCCTGATTCAAGCACCGTTTTCGTCAATTCCTCGACGAATAGCGGCACGCCGTCTGTCTTGGAAACGATTTGATTGAGAACCTCAGCGGGCAGCGCCTTGCCTGACGTCACGCGGTCGATCATCGCGAGGCACTGACGCCGGCCGAAGCGATTGAGCGTGTGCGCGGTGACGTTGGCGCGACCGGCCCAAGGCGCCACGAATTCCGGCCGGAACGTCACGACCAGCAGCGCAGGCAGCCTCGGCAATCTTTCGACGAGCCGGCCGAACAGGTCGAGCGAGGTGGGATCGATCCAATGCGCATCCTCCAACACCGCAAGAACCGGCGCGTCCTTCGTCAGGCCCTCGAACAACGCCATCAGCGCGCCGAGCGTCCGTTCCTTCGCTTCGCTCGGCGAGATTTCGAGGGTGCGATAGCGTTCCTGGGTCGGAATCGACAGCAGCGCCGCCAAATGAGGCGCGATGTCTTCGGATTGGAGACCCGCGCGAGCGATCAGGGCTTCCAGTTTATCGAGCCGTTGCGCCGCTGGCTCGTCGCTCACGAAATTCGCCGCGCGCCAAATCTGGCCGACAATTGGATAGAGTGCGTCATTGACGTGATGCGGAGAACACTGAAAGCTCAGCGCGACGTGGCGCTCACCGCCGATCCGTTCGCGCAGCGTCGCAAGAATGCGCGATTTGCCGATGCCGGCCTCGCCCGACAGCAATACGACCTGGCCATCGCCATCGCACGCGTCCCGCCATCGCTCGACGAGCAGAGCAACCTCCCCTGCTCGCGGCCAACGAAGGGCGTCATCGCTTCGGACAGAGAGGCCTCGAACCGGTTGACGGTCATGCTTGTCCGCACAACCGCCCACGCCGAAACCGGAGCGGCCAGTCCTTTGATCGACTGTGGCCCGAGAGCGCTAAGTTCGAAGGTTCCCCCGAGCAGACGGCGCGTCGATTCAGCCACCACGACGCTGCCGGGCTCCGCCAGGGCCTGCAGCCGCGCCGCTAGGTTCGGCGTCTCGCCGACGACGTCGCGCTCGCGGGCTTCGCCTTCGCCGATGAGTTCGCCGACGACGACGAGACCCGTGGCGATGCCGGCGCGAACCTCCAGCGCGGCGTCGCGCTCTTGTCGCAAGCCCTGCATCGCTTTCAGCAAAGCGAGGCCTGCGCGCGTGGCGCGTTCGGCGTCGTCCTCATGCGCGCGGGGATAGCCGAAATAGACCAGCGCGCCGTCGCCCATCCATTTCGCGACATGGCCGTCAAAGCGCGCAGTCGCCTCCGATACCGCGCGCCGGAACGCGCGGATCAGATCGCCCATGTCTTCGGGATCAAGCCGGGCCGCCAGCGCGGTCGAGCCGACGAGATCGCAGAACATGACGGTCAACTGGCGTCGCTCGCCAGCGTCGGCGATCGTGCGCGCGGCCGAACGCGCCGGGGTCGCCGCCTCATCCGCGGCCGCGCCCAAATTTGCAATCGCCTTGAGGATGCGCTTGCGATGACCCAGCGGCACGCCGAGCTTTTCGAGATCGAGGTCGGTCAGGTCAGGCAGAATTTCAGAGTCGATTTCGCTGTCTCGGAATGCGCGCTCATATTGGCCAAGCCCTAGGCCGCGCAGCCACTCTCCGACATCCATGATCACATCCCGATCGTCCGCCATTACAATGGTGCAGACATAGCAACCTGTCCAGCGCGCGGCAGTCCAATCGCCGCGAGCTCAAAACTGGCCGCGCAACGAATCTGCATGGCGCATTCCGCCCCGAAGTAAGCAGCCTCGAAACGGTCCCTGGTTCGGCCTCCTTTACTTCGCGCGCGCAAGCCTCCGAACGCGAGGAAATGAGCGCGAGCGCCAAGGGGCGGCCGAAATTTTGCAAAGACCGCTCGGCCGGATCGCCAATTTCAACCGGGCTTGCGTAAGACGTAGGCGAGATAACGCGCCTCGCCACGGGCCAGTGCGGATGGCACGCGCGTGCCCGCGACGCCGACGAATTTGTTGACCGGCCCCTGCACGAAGCGCGGCGCGTTCTCGGCGCCCCAGCGCCTGCGCCGATCGCTGTCGAGCTGCAGAGCCGCGGCGACGCCGGCGCTGATGTCGTCTTGCTCGACCTCTATCAATCCGCTGGCGCCCGCCGCGCGCCCGAAGTCGTGCGCTTCCGCAGCGTCATGGATGTCGGCGTAGAGGAAATGGCCGCCAGGCCGCAGAACCCGTCGCACCTCGGCAAGGAAACAGTCGATCGAGGGATAGCAATGCGCCGACTCGACGTTGAGCACGGCGTCGAAGGAAGAATCGGAGACAGGCAGGGCTTCCGCGTCGCCCTGGCGGAACTCCAGGCCCTCGACGCGATGCACGCGACGGCAGAGCGCGACAGCCGAAGCCGCGATGTCGACGCCAAGGACGCGACGGGCGCCCAAATAGCGCTTCACATAGGACGCGCCGCCGCCGCGCCCGCTGCCGACCTCCAGCACGTCGCGATCGCGCAGTTCGACCCGCGAGGCGACGCGATGATAAAGATATATCGGATAACGCTCTTGCCAATCTTCGGGCGAAAGCCGCGGCTGCGCCGATGGATCGCCGTCGACGTAGCCGTAGTTCATGAAGGTCCAATGCTCGGCGCGCCGCGAATAGGAAGCGAGCGCTTCGTAAAAGCCGCGCCACAGCGTGCGACGCACCGAGGGAAAGCGCCCGGTCATCCACATGAAACTTTCAACGATCATGTCCAATTTTCCCCCTTCCGCACCCTTGCCCCGCGCAAAAATGCATTTCGCGCGCAGCGAGCGCAATGCGGTAAGATTTTTTTTTGCGATTTGGCTTCCTGGCCGTTCGCGCCACTGGCTTTTCCAGCGCTTTGCAGGTTGTATCGGGAGGCCGTCGTGAATTTCGCGGCGGCGCTGCGACGATGGGGGCGGAGCTATGATCGGCTTGCGAAAGGCGGCTGCCGGAGCAATTGTCGCGAGCGCGCTTTTGCTGCACATGAGTCCAACGCAGGCGCAGGCTCCGACCGATCTCGACCAGAATTGGTCGCAAGACGATCTCTTCTCTTGGTACGACGCCACGCAAGGCTCACGCCTCATTCCCTATTCCTGGCTCAAGGCGCTTGAGCAGCCCGGCGGAACCGAGCCTTTCCTCGACGATGCGTATATCGCGAGGTTTCGCTATATTCCGGGCCCCGGCGGTTCGCTGCCGATCGGATTTGCGATCGACAATTCAGATGACGAAACGCTCTCGGTCACGAGGCTGCGCTGGAAGAGCGGCCAAAAGTCGGACGAAAGCTGGGTCGGGTTCAACTGCGCCGCCTGCCACACCGGCGAAATGACATACAACGGCGCCCGCCTGCGTGTCGAAGGGGGACCGGCTCTCGCCGATTTCCAAGGCTTCATGGAGACCCTGAACCGATCGCTGATCCAGACCAGAGACCATCCGGGCAAATTCGCGCGATTCGCAACCAGGGTTTTGGGGGACGAGGACACAGAACTGAACCGCGAGTCTCTGAGGAGCGCGCTAGGGCAATTGATCGCCTGGCAGAACAAGATCGAGGTCATGAACAAGACGGAGCTGCGCTACGGTTACGGCCGTCTCGACGCTTTCGGCCACATCTTTAACAAGGTGGCGCTCATCGTCGACGCGGCGCGCCCCGAGCCGAATCCCGCCAACGCGCCCGTCCGCTATCCCGTCATGTGGAACGTTCCGCAGTTGGACTATCTCCAATGGAATGCGATGGCGCCGAAGGGGCCGACGACGCCCTCGCTCCAGCCGTTCGACGTCGGCGCCCTGGCGCGCAACACCGGCGAGGTCATCGGGGTATTCGGCGACATCAGGCCAAACGCCAGGGGCGGGCTCGCCGGCTTCGTGTCGAGCGTCAATATCGCCAGCATCGTATCCCTGGAGCAGCTGCTGGGGAAATTGCGCCCGCCCGCCTGGCCCGCCGTCTTTCCCGCGCCCGCCGCCGCCCTCATTGAGAAAGGCAAGGCCCTCTATCAGGCCAATTGCCAGGACTGCCACAGCCCGCTCGACCGAACCGACCTGACCACGAAGATCACGGTCAAGGTGGTGGCGTTGCGCAACGACCCGCCCAACCGAACCGATCCCTGGATGGCGTGCAACGCCTACCTCGACCAGAGCCAGTCCGGCGTGCTCACAGGCATGGCGCGCGACTATCTGACCGGCGACCCGCTGCCGGCCGAAGCTCCATTGGCGGACTTGCTCGCGACGACGGTGCTGGGCGTTCTTGCCGGGAAGAGCCCCGATGTTCTCGCGAGCGGAGTCAATTCGCTGTTCGGGCGGCAACCGCCGCCCGTGGTCCAAAGGCCTTCGACTGCGCCAATTATCGTCGGCGGCACGCAGAATGAAACGCCGACCGAGTCGTTGTCGCTGACCGAGCAGCGGCTCGTGCGCTGCCTCACCGAAGACAGCCGCGTGCTCGGCTACAAGGCGAGGCCGCTGACCGGCATATGGGCCTCCGCGCCCTATTTGCACAATCGATCGATCCCGACGCTTTGGGACTTGCTGTCGCCAATGGACCAGCGGCCGCCGTCGTTCTGGGTGGGAACGCGGGAATTCGATCCGGACAAGGTCGGATACGTCACGACCCGCAGCGCTGAAAACAGCTTCCTGTTCCGCACGCGCGACCTCGGCGGCAATGTCATCGACGGCAATTCCAACGCCGGCCATCTATACGGCGTATCGCAATTCACGGACGACGA
>JBEKSH010000202.1:0-5858 GCA_049517235.1 Roseiarcus sp.
AGGCCTTCGAGCGGGCGCGCCTCGCCGCGCGCGATGCGCCGGTCGGACTCGGCGGCGGCGGCCAGCGCTCCGGCCGGATCGAGGGCGAACAGCGCGATGAGCCTGGGATTGACCGCCGCGATCCGCGCCAGCGATTGGCGCACCAGCTCGGCGCTGGAAATCGCGCGCGCAAGCAATTTTTCGCGCAGGCGCGTCGCGGACGACAGAAGCAGGTCATCCATCGGCGGGCGCCTGGATCGCCGCGCGGTTCGGCGCCAACCGAACGATCGCTCTCGTCTTGTGGCCCAATATACGACCCCAGCTCCGCCGTCCCCGCCGCCAAATCCCGCACATCATATTCATTCAAGCGGTTTTAGAAAAATCGAGCCCGCAAAGGGCGAACGCGGAGCCACGATATGCTATCGCGTCGCCTCCGTCGCCATCATCGTGAAGGGCTCCCATGTCCATCGCCGCCGTTCTATTCGACAAGGACGGGACGCTCATCGATTTTGACGGCACATGGGGACCCGCCGTCCATGCCGTCATTCACGCGCTCGCCAAAGGCGAGGAAGGCGCGATGCGCGCCCAGGCGGACGCGTTGCATTTCTCGCTGGAGGAAAAGCGCTTCCGCGCGACCTCGCCGATCATCGCGGGCTCTTCCGCGCACTATTGCAAGATATGGGGACAGGCGATCGGGCGCACCGATTATGCGACGCTCAGACTGGAGATTGATCGCCTAAGCGCATTGGAATCCCTCAAGTCGCTGACGCCGATCGGACGCCCGCGTGAAGTGTTCGCGGCGCTGCGAGCGCAAGGCCTGCGTCTTGGCGTCGCCACCAACGATTCCGAGGCGAGCGCGAGGCGGCACGTCGACGCTTTGGGCCTTTCGGCCGATGTCGAATTCATCGCCGGTTATGATTCCGGCCATGGCGGCAAGCCTGAAGCCGGCATGGTGCTCGCGTTTGCGCGGCGCCTTGGCGTCGAGCCGCGTCAGGTGGCGGTGGTCGGCGACTCCAAGCATGATCTGGATGCCGCGTGGGCGGCCGGGGCGCTGGCGATCGGCGTGCTGTCGGGCCCCGCGCCGCGCGAAGACCTCGCGCCCCACGCCGACCATATCGTCGAGGACATCGCCGCCCTGCCGGCTTTCTTCGCGAGTCTGGCGGTCCAGGATAGAGGCGCGCCTGTTGGTTAATGGGTCGGCCTGAAGTTTCGACGCGTACGGGGGACGGACGCTCGCGCCAAATTTCCGCGCGCGGTGAGTCGCTGATGTTGCTTGGATGACGTAGCGTTTCGAAGGTTTTGATTTCCAGAACGTGCGACTCAAGCCAGCATTCGCCGATAGCGCGCGGAAGCCTCGCGGAAGCCGACAACAGCAAGAACGGATGTTGGGTCCAATGGATGCACAATTCTGAACAACCACTGTTCAGATAAGTGACTTCCGCTATTCAAGCTAAAGCACCTAGGATTAAGCGTATCTCGCCCAAGGAGCTCATCCGTCGGATATCGATCCAAAATGTACCGGCGCCCGCTCAAGCATTGTAGTTATGCCAACAAGAGCGACGCTCTCATTGAATTGATATATCGACCTTTTATTGCAAGATTATATATCACCCTCAGCGGACTGCAACGCGGTGGAACACGAGTTAGTAATTTGGCGACCGCTTGAGCGGGAGAAGAGTATTCAGCGCGCGAAGGAGTTCTCTTCTGGCGCTCAAACTGTGTCCTCTCGATGGATTGATCTAAAGGGGCGCCCTTCAGGTTTCGACTACATGCGGATCAGTTTGGCCGCATGCGTGCTCTTCTGGCACTCCTACGGAATCTCATATGGCACAGAGGCGGCGAACAGTTTTTGGCGAACGCCCGCGGGATTTATCCTCGAACTTATTCTGCCAATGTTCTTCTGTCTGAGTGGGTTCCTCGTTTCGGGCAGCCTAGAGAGAAATCGCGACTTACGGAAATTCCTCGCGCTCCGCGCTATCCGGATTTACCCGGCGCTTTGCGTTGAAGTGTTCGTCTCCGCGTTGATTTTAGGCTCTATAGTTACGTCAACTTCGCTTATTCAATATGTTACATCCAGACAGTTTTTTTCTTACTTTATGAACACAATCGGCTGGATTCATTATTTATTGCCAGGCGTGTTTCTTGATAACCCAATGCAAGGCATTGTCAATATATCGCTATGGACCGTTCCTTACGAATTAGAGTGCTATATTGTATTACCGATTTTAGTCCTGATCGGGTTCATGCGGTCGCGCACGATCTCGCTCGCGATGTTCGTCGCCTGCACAATCCTGGTCATTGGATTACTCCATCGCTCCGGCGAGACCGGAACCCCGCTTGGCGGCGTCCATGGGCGAGTGCTCGTGTTATGCTTTCTGGCGGGCGCAATCATTTTCCGGTTTAGGGAGCTGCTACCCTATAGCGGCAGGCTCGCGCTTGCCGCCGCCGCCTTCGCGATCGTAATGCTAAGGTATAAACACAGCGTCTGCTTTGCTCCTATTTTTGTCGCCTATGTAACCGTTTACCTCGGCATGCGGAACCCGAGGCGCACCCTTATTATTGACTCCGGCGATTATTCTTATGGCGTTTATTTGTACGCCGCTCCCTTCCAGCAAACTGTGGCGTGGGCTCTTGGCCCGGCGAACAACTGGGCCCTGAATGTCGCGGTCGCGCTTCCCGCCACGGTGCTTTTCGCGTTGTTCTCCTGGCATGCCGTTGAGAGGCCTTTCTTGAAGGTCAAGCGGCATGTGTCGCGCCAGCGTCGGGACGCCGCCGCATAGCCTCCATTATGGAGGCGACCGCTTCTTGCTATCAGGTCATTGGTTCGGGCGGCAAAACGACTTCGCGCAAACACGCCGACGTTTTGCGACCGGCCTCTGCGCGGCGAGGTTCTCAAGTGAGCGAAGGGAAATTCCACCCGGTCCCCGCCGCCTGCTGACGGCGTTCCCGCAACGCCAAAGCCCGCTTTCTCCTCTCCCCTTCACTCCCCAGGCGCCCGCACCAGATCGCGCGTCGCGATCAGCAGCCGCTCCAGCGTCGACAATTGATCGGGCGGCAGGCGGCCGATCGTCCGGGCGACGAAGCGGCGCTGGCAGGCGATCGCCTGTTCGGCCGCCTTGCGGCCCGCGGGGGTCAGAAAGATCGCATGCTGGCGCTTGTCGGCGGCGATCGCACGGCGCTCGACCAGCCCGGCCGCGACGAGGCGATCGATCAGCCCGGAAATATTGCCCTTGGTGACATAGAGGCGCTCGGCCAGGCCTTGCTGGCTCACACCCTCCTTTTCGGTCAGCGTGGTCAACACGTCGCATTGCGGCACGGACAGGCCGACATGGCGCAGCCCCTCGGCCACGGCGGTGCGCATGCGCGTCTCCAGGCGCATCAATCGGAACCACACCCGCAACGGGTCGCTCTCGCCTGTCTGATCGGCCATCCGCAACGCCCTTTTCGCCGCGCGAATCTCTTGCGGCCGCGCGCATTCATGCTATCGACACATGGCGCGCGCGGCAATTTGCCTAGCTGCGCGCCGGGCGCCATGTTAGGCGCAAAGGCTTGGGTTCGTGACATTTTTGTCGGCGCCCTGGCGCAGTCGAACGGAACGAGGGAGGAAAGCGATGCTCGGGTTGATGCAGGATTGGCCGCTGCTGCTGCACAAGGTAATCGATTTTGCGGCGATCCAACATGCACGGCGCGAGGTTGTTTCGCGCACCATCGAAGGGCCGATGCATCGCACCGATTACCGACAGGTTCGCGATCGCTCGCTGAGGGGCGCCCAGCGCCTCGCGCGCGATGGGATTCGCCTCGGCGACCGCGTCGCGACGCTCGCCTGGAACGGCCATCGCCACCTGGAAACCTGGTATGCGATCTCCGGCCTCGGCGCGATCTATCACACGGTCAATCCCCGGCTGTTTCCCGAACAGATCGCCTGGATCATCAATGACGCCGAAGATCGCGTCATTTTCACCGACCTGACCTTCGTGCCGCTGCTGGAGGCGCTGGCCGACAAGCTGCCGACGGTCGAGCGCACCATCGTGCTGACCGACGCGGCGCATATGCCCGCGACCCGGCTGCGCAACGCGGTCGCCTACGAGGAATGGCTCGCCGAGGCCGACGGCGACTTCCGCTGGGCCGATTTCGACGAGCGCACCGCCGCGGGGCTTTGCTACACCTCGGGCACCACGGGCAACCCCAAGGGCGTGCTCTATTCGCATCGCTCCAATGTCCTGCACTCGATGGCGGCGACCGGCGCCGACTGCATGTCGCTCAGGCCGCAAGACACCGTTTTGCCGATCGTGCCGATGTTTCACGCCAATTCCTGGGGGCTCGCCTTCTCCTGCCCGATGAAGGGCGCGAAGATGGTGATGCCCGGCGCGCGGCTCGACGGCGCCTCGGTCTACGACCTGCTCGAAACGGAAAAGGTGACGATGACCGCGGCGGTGCCGACGGTCTGGCTGATGCTGCTCGCCTATCTGCAGAAGGAGGGCAAACGCCCGACGACGCTGAAGCGCATCGTTATCGGCGGCTCGGCCTGTCCGCCGGCGATGATCCGCGCCTTTGAAGTCGATTACGGCATCGAGGTGCGCCACGCCTGGGGCATGACCGAAATGAGCCCGTTGGGTTCGGTCTGCTCGATCAAGCCCGAAGTCGGCGATCTCCGCCAAGACGCGATGCTCGCGCTGAAATCCAAGCAGGGCTGGGCGCCGTTCGGCGTCGAGATGAAGATCGTCGACGACGCAAACCGCGAACTTCCCTGGGACGGCAAGACGTTCGGCCGCCTCAAGGTCGCCGGCCTCGCCGTCTCGAGCGCCTATTTCAAAGGCGAGGGCGGTGAGATTCTCGATGAAACAGGCTTCTTCGACACCGGCGACGTCGCGACCATCGACCCCAACGGCTATATGCAGATCACCGACCGCGCCAAGGACGTCATCAAGTCGGGCGGCGAGTGGATTTCGTCGATCGATATTGAAAACTTCGCGGTCGGCCATCCCGATATTCAGGAAGCCGCCGTCATCGGCGTCGCCCATCCCAAATGGGACGAGCGGCCCTTGCTGATCGTGGTGCCCAAGGAAGGCAAGACGCCGCAACGCGAGGAAGTGCGGCATTTTCTACAAAGCCGGGTCGCCAAATGGTGGCTGCCTGACGACGTGCAGGTGGTGACGGAGATTCCGCACACCGCGACGGGCAAGATCAACAAGATGAAACTGCGCGAAACATTCAAGGATTACAAGCTTCCGGCGGACTGAGCCGGGCGCTGTCCTGGCGCGCGGCGCGCGCCAGGGCGCGACGTCCGTGGCGCGCCCTTCTCGCGCTGCGGGCCGGGCGGCTGGGCGACAGGTCGCTTGTCGGCGGGCTTCTTTTTGAAAGGCCCGTGCTTCACCGATCCGGCGCGCACCTGAATCCCTGGCTCGTGGGGAAAGACTCCGCATGGGTGCCGGGCGGGCACCGCCGCAAGTCGTTAAATCCCTGTCCCGCATAGGGCGCTACGGGGCCGGCGGCAGGGATATATTCCTCCCCCGGCGCGACCCAGGGCGCGCGTCTGGGCGCGCCGCCAAAACGCGGCAGGACGGCGTGTCTGCGCACAGCGGGCCTATGGGCCGCCTGAGCCGCTCCGCGCGGCTGGCACGCGCCGCTCGAATCGATGGTTTCGTTGGGTTTGCAAGTCTTGCGCTCAGCGACCTCACTCGCGATGACGGTGATCGGCGTGGAGAAAACCGGCGGGTCATGCGGCACATGGTCGGCGTCGCCGAGCAGCAATTGCAGGGTGTGCCTGCCCGGCGTCAGGGTGATGGTCGCCTCTGTCTGGCCGGCGCCGAAATGCAGGTGATTTTCGTCGCTTGGAATGGGTTGGTCGAGCGGGGGCAGCGGCGCATCGATCAACAGAT
>JBEKSH010000203.1:0-5852 GCA_049517235.1 Roseiarcus sp.
GCGATCTGGAAATAGCGGTCGAAGCCGGCGACCATGATCAGCTGCTTGAATTGCTGGGGCGCTTGCGGCAGCGCGTAGAACTTGCCCGGATGCACGCGCGAGGGCACCAGATAGTCGCGCGCGCCCTCGGGGCTGGAGGCGGTCAGGATCGGCGTCTGGAATTCGAAGAACCCCTGCCCCTTCATGCGCGCGCGCAGCGAGTCGACGATGCGGCCGCGCAGCATGATATTCTGGTGCAACTTGTCGCGGCGAAGATCGAGGAAGCGGTATTTGAGGCGCGTCTCCTCGGGATAGGGCTGGTCGCCGAACACCGGGAGCGGCAGTTCGGCGGCCGGCCCCAGCACTTCGATTTCGCGCACATAGACTTCGATCAGGCCGGTCGCCATCTCGGCGTTTTCGGTGCCCGGCGGGCGGCGGCGCACGTCGCCGTCGAACCGCACCACGAATTCATGGCGCAGCCTTTCGGCCTGACTGAAGGCCGGCGAATCCGGATCGACCACGCATTGCGTCACGCCGTAATGGTCGCGCAGGTCGATGAACAGCACGCCGCCGTGGTCGCGGATGCGATGACACCAGCCCGACAGCCGGACCCCCCGGCCGACGTCGGTCTCGCGCAGGTCTCCACAGTGATGCGTGCGGTAGCGGTGCATGTTCGCTCGGCTCTCAACGATTGGCGGCGCCCGGTGCCTATCGGAAAACAGGCCAGCGGGAAAGCGGCAAGAGCCGGCGACGGCCCGCGCCGCTGGTTGTTTGCCTCCGAAGCGCCTATCTCATGTCGGACGCCGGCCGCCAATGATTTGCGGGATCGCCGCACGATCTTACTCAAGAGCTTGAAAGAACGCCACCATGTCGCATGAAATGCAAGGGAAAATCTGTCTGGTGACGGGCGCGACGCTCGGCATCGGCAAGGAAACCGCGTTGGGCCTGGCGCGAAAGGGCGCGCATGTGGTGATCGTCGGGCGCGACGAGTCGCGCACCCGCCAGACGGCGGCGTGGATCGCCAAGGAATCCGGCAATGCGCAGGTCGATTTTCTGGTCGCCGACCTGTCGTCGCAGGCCGAGGTGCGGCGTCTGGCGGCGGCGTTCGCCAGCATTTATCCAAGACTTGACGTTCTCATCAACAACGCCGGCGCGATCTTCACCAAGCGCGAATTGACCGTCGATGGCGTCGAGCGGACCTGGGCGCTCAATCATCTCGCCGAATTCCTGCTGACGAAACTGCTGCTCGACAAGCTGGCGGCGAGCGCGCCCGCGCGCATCGTCAATGTCTCGTCCGACGCCCATACGGGCGGCGCGATCGCCTTCGACAATTTGCAGGGCGAAAAGAAATACGGCGGCATGCGCGCCTATGCCCAGTCGAAGCTCGCCAACATTCTGTTCACCTTCGCCCTCGCGCGGCGCCTGGCCGGCAAGGGGGTGACCGCCAATTGCCTGCATCCCGGCGTCGTCGCCACCGGGTTCGGCCACAACACGCCGGGGCTCGTCAATACGCTGCTCAGTCTGGCGCGGCCGTTTCTGCTGACGCCGGAAAAAGGCGCCGCCACGTCGATCTATCTGGCCTCCTCGCCGGAAGTCGCCAATGTCAGCGGCAAATATTTCGTCAAATGCAAACCCGCCGCTTCGTCGAAGCTCAGCACCGACGTCGCCCTGCAGGAGAAGCTGTGGGAATTGAGCGAGCGGCAGACGGCCGCGTCGGCGTAGGGCGGTCGGTCGCGGCCGAGCCGTCGCGATCGCCGGGGACGAGTTCGCGATAGCGCTCAGGGTCGGTGGCGCCTTCGGTGTTGACGACGAGCGCGCTGGCGTCCGCGCCAAGCCCGATCCTGGCGCGCCAGACCGGATCATTCGCGACGCGGATAAGGCCGGCGAGGCCCGCTCCGCCGCTCTCGCCCGCCACGATCGGCGGATCGTCGCCGAGCGGATGAGCGAGACGGTTCATCACCATGACCGCGTCCGCGTCCTCCACGGTCATGAAGGCGTCGGCCATCCGCGAAAGAATGCGCCAGGCGACATGCGAAGGTTCGTAGCATTCGAGCATGGCCATGACGGTCGGCTCGCCATGGGCGATCTTGACCGGGCGACCGGCCTGCGCGCTTTCGAACAGGCACGCGGCGCGGGCGGGCTCGACCACGACGAACGTCGGGCGCTCGGTCCCCAGCGCGACCGCCAGATGCGCCGCGAGGGCCGCCGCGACGCCGCCGACGCCCGCCTGCACGAAGACATGGCTCGGCGGCCGGGGCAGCGCGCGCAGCGCTTCGCGCGCGATCGCCGTATAGCCTTGCATGACGAGGCCGGGGATGCGCTCGTAGCCCGGCCACGAGGTGTCGGAGACGAGGGTCCAGCCGCGTTCGGCGCAGACGCGCGCAGCCTCCGCGACCGTATCGTCATAGGTTCCCTCGACCGTGGTCACCTCGGCGCCATAGCGCGCGATGGCGGCGATGCGCGCGGCGCTGACCCGCGCGTGAACGAAGATCGCCGCCCGGGCGCCGACAAGCTGCGCGCCGACCGCCACCGCGCGGCCGTGATTGCCGTCGGTCGCGCAGCCGAACGTCATGCGCTCGGCGACGACGCGAACCTCCGGGCGTTGCAGTTCTTCGATGTCGACGGCGCGGGCGAGCCGAAGCGCCGCCGCTTCGTGCGCCAGGCGCACGACGGCGTAGGAGCCGCCGAGCGCCTTGAAACTGCCGAGGCCGAGCCGGAAGCCTTCGTCCTTGACGAAGATCGCCCCGACTCCCACCTCGGCGGCGAGCGCGGGCAGCGCGCGCAGCGGCGTCGGGCCGTGATTGTCGCGGTGCGACAAGAACCGCTCGACCCGGTCAGCGGCGGTTAGCCCCAGCGTTTCCGCGTCGACCGGGTCGAGCGGTTGGCGGTAATCGGGATGCGTGTTGGCGACCAAATTCACCATCGGCGTCCTGGCTGGCGCGATAAAATCACGTCGGCCTCACCCGGCTGGAGGCCGGGCGAGACGATCGACTGACCGGCCCGCCCGATGCGGCAAGCCGGCACGACGATGCCAAGAAGGCGAGCCGACGCCTATTCCCCGGCGTCGCTCCGAAATGTCGGTCGCCGGGGATTTTGGCGCGACCGCGCCCGTCGGCTATTACTGGCGCTGCGCGAGGCAGGTCTTGACGAACGCCTTGAGGTCGTCGTCGGCGATGCCCTGCGCCTTGCCCTGCTGCCGGCATTGAAGCCTGGCGGCGAGCTTCGGCCGCTGCGCGCCCACGCACTCGTCAACCGCCGTCTTGAGCGCGTCGCCCGACAGCCCCTTGGCTCGCGCGTCGGCCCGGCAGCTCGCGATGAGCTCTTTGCCGGTCGGCTTGCCGCCCGCGGGGGCCGCCGCCGGCGCCTCGGCCGCCGCCGCCTGGTCGCCCGCCGCCGCATAGGCGGGAGCGCCCTGATAGGCCGGCGCCGCCGCGCCTTCGCCGCCCGGCTGCGATCCCTGCGCGAGACAGCTCTTGACGTACGCCTTCAGCTGATCGTCGGCCACGCCCTGCGCCTTACCCTTTTGCCGGCACTCCAGGCGGGCGGCGAGCTTCGGCCGCTGCGCGCCGACGCACTCGTCGAGCGACGCCTTGAGCGCGTCACCCTTGAGCCCCTTGGCTTTCGCCGCGGCCCGGCAACTCGCGATCAGCTCCTTGGGCGAAGGCTTGCCGTCCGACGCGGCCGCCGGCGCGGGCCCTTCGCTCGCCGCCGCGTCGGGCGGCGGACCCTGGTCCGCCGGCGGCGGCGAGGTCTGGGCGGCTGCCGGCGCGCAAGCCAGCGCGACGGCGAGGAGGCCTGACAGGCCGATCAGTTTGAACATCCTGGGGTTTCCTTCAGAAATTGGCGCTTACACGCGAAGACTTGTGGGACGTGGACACGAATGAATGGGACGATTGACGAATCAATGCACGTCTTGATGGCGCCCAATAGCATCGCGATTATGGCGACGCGCCGGGAAATCGTCGCCGCCCGTGAGATTCGCGCTTTGAATCTGCGCAGCGCTCGTTTTGCGGCGGCGCGTGCCTAATGGCTGTTTGCGCCCGTATTGCGGCGAGGCTTTATCAAATTCGCGTTTGCGCCGCCAGTGCGCGTGAGGCGGCGAGCGAGAGCGTCTGGGAATGCGGATTGGCACGCATCCGATGGGATCTGGAAGCGCGACAACTTCGTTCCGAAAAGGCTCGTTTGACGGAACCGAAAGCGCCGCCTCAGCCTTTGTCGCGCATCAGCCGCGACTTCTCGCGGCCCCAGTCGCGCTGCTTGTCGGTCTCGCGTTTGTCGTGCAGCTTCTTGCCGCGCCCCAGCGCGATGGCGATCTTGGCGCGGCCCTTGTCGTTGAAATAGATGCGCAGCGGCACGATCGTCATGCCCTCGCGCTCCACTCCCTTGGCGAGCTTGGCGATTTCCTTGGCGTGAAGCAGCAGTTTGCGCGGCCGGCGCGGTTCGTGATTGAAGCGGTTGGCCTGCAAATATTCCGGAATATTGGCGTTGTAGAGGATCATCTCGCCGTTGCGGTCGGCCGCCGCGTAGCTCTCGGCGACGGTGGCCTTGCCGGCGCGCAGCGCCTTCACCTCGGTGCCGGTCAGCATCAGTCCGGCCTCGAACACCTCGCCGATCTCGTAATCGAAGCGCGCCCGCCGGTTGTCGGACACGATCTTGTAATTCGACTTCTCCTTCTCGGCCACTTCAACTCAATCCTGCAAATTCAAGCGTTCAGCACCCCGGCATGCACCATCGCGCGGCGAATCAGCGCTTCGGCGCTTTCGGTGACCGGCAGCAGCGGCAGGCGCATCTCGTTACGCGCCCGCCCCAGAATGCTTAGCGCGTATTTGGCGCCGCAAACGCCCGGCTCGGCGAATATCGCAGCGTGCAATGGCGTCAGGCGATCCTGGAGGCGCAGGGCGTGGCTGTAATCGCCCTTGAACACAGCCTCCATCAATTCGGCGCACAGCGCGGGCGCGACATTGGCGACCACCGAAATGCAGCCATGCGCGCCGGCCGCCATGCAGGCGAGCGCGGTCATGTCCTCGCCCGAAAGCTGGATGAAGCCCTGCCCCATCGCCTGCCGCTGCAGCGAGATGCGCCCGACATTGCCGGTGGCGTCCTTTACGCCGACGACGTTTTTCAGATCGAACACCCGCTTCATCGTCTCGACCGACATATCGATCACCGAGCGCGACGGGATGTTGTAGATGATGATCGGGATGTCGATGGAATCGTTGATCGCCTTGAAATGGCGATAGAGGCCCTCCTGGGTCGGCTTGTTGTAATAGGGGGTGACGACGAGCACCGCGTCGGCGCCGACCTTCTCGGCGTGGCGGGCCAGTTCGATCGCCTCGATGGTGTTGTTCGATCCGGCGCCGGCGATCACCGGCAGGCGGCCGCGCGCCTCGTCGACGCAGATGTCGACGACGCGCCGGTGCTCCTCATGGGAAAGCGTCGGGCCCTCGCCCGTCGTCCCCACCGGCACCAGCCCGTGCGACCCGGCGGCGATCTGCCAGTCGATCAGCGCGCGGAACCCTTGTTCGTCGATCTTGCCGTCTTTGAAAGGCGTGACGAGAGCCGGCATCGACCCGTGAAACTTCGCCCTCTTCTCCATTTCACCCATCCCGCCCGATCGACCGCGTGAAAACGCCGAGGCGGGCAGGCCCTCCCCTTCGCAAATTCTATCGCACACATAAACCCTGCGCCGCGCGGGCGAAAGGGGTTCGGCGGCCGATTGGCGGCGTTGGCGTCGGTTAACGCTTGATCAGCAAAGCAGGCGCAGGATCGCGCCATGGAGGTCGAGCCATGGCCGGCGCCCGCGCTTTCACGCCGCTGATCGCCGCTTGCGTGCTGAGTTGGGCCGCGTCTTCGCAAGAAGGCGCGCCGCGCCC
>JBEKSH010000204.1:0-5851 GCA_049517235.1 Roseiarcus sp.
CCGTTGCGCCGCGCGCCGGCGCACGAGGCGCCGCTGGAGACCGAGGCGCTCTATGGCGAAAGCGTCATGGTCTATGAGGAGAGCGAGGGCTGGGCCTGGGCGCAACTGGAGCGCGACGGCTATGTCGGTTTCATGCCCGCCGAAGCGCTCGGCGCCCCTGACGCGCCGACCCATCGGCTCGCCGTCCCGCGCAGCTTCGCCTATCCCGGACCGAGCATCAAGCTGCCGCCGAGTCTCGCGCTTTCGCTCGGCGCGCGCCTCGCGGTCAAGGCGAGCCAAGGCGACTTCGGCGCGACCGCCGACGGCCTCTATGTCTATGCGCCGCATCTGGCCCCGCTTGCCGCGCGACGGCCCGATTTTGTCGCCGTCGCCGAGCAGTTCCTGGAGGCTCCCTATCTGTGGGGCGGCCGCACCTCGCAAGGGATCGATTGCTCGGGCCTCGTGCAGACCGCGCTGGCCGAGGCTGGCGTCGAAGCGCCGCGCGACACCGACATGATGGAGGCCTCGCTCGGCGCGCCCGTCGCCTTCGACGAAGCTTTGGCCGATCTGCGGCGCGGCGATCTCGTATTCTGGAAGGGGCATGTCGGAATCATGCGCGACGCGCGGATGCTCCTGCACGCCAACGGCTGGCACATGAGCGTAGTGAGCGAGCCGCTGCGCGCGGCGCGCGACAGAACAGCTGAGAAGGCCGGCGGTCCGATCACTTCGATCCGCAGGCTTTGACCGATGGTCCGCGTCGATCGCGACCGGGGTTGCGACGCGCCTATCGCGAAGGCGCCTTCAGTCGGGCGATCCATCGGCGCGCCTGCCGGCGCACATTGGCCGGCGCCGTTCCGCCAAAACTGGCGCGGCTCTTGACCGAGCGGTCGACGCCGAGCACCGTGAACACGCGCGCGCCAATGCGCGGCTCGATCGCCTGCATCTCGGCGAGCGGCAGCTTCTCCAGCGCGACGCCGCGCGCGGCGGCGGCGGCGACGATTCGGCCGGTGACGTGGTGGGCCTCGCGGAACGGCGTCTTCAGTTCACGCACGAGCCAGTCGGCGAGATCGGTCGCGGTGGAATAGCCGGCGCCGGCGGAGGCCTTCATGCGCTTAACGTCGGGCGTCATGTCGCGCACCATGCCGGCCGTCGCCGCAATGGTCAGGGACAGGGTTTGCAGCGCATCGAAAGCGCCTTCCTTGTCTTCCTGCATGTCCTTGGAATAGGCGAGCGGCAGGCCCTTCATCACGCTGAACAGAGCGACCAGCGCGCCGACGACTCGGCCAGTCTTGCCGCGCACCAACTCGGCGGCGTCAGGATTGCGCTTTTGCGGCATGATCGAGGAGCCCGTGGCGAAAGCGTCCGACAGCCGGACGAAGCCGAATTGCGGCGTCGTCCACAGCACGATCTCTTCGGCGAACCGCGACAGATGGGTCGCGCAGATCGCCGCGGCGGCGAGCGTCTCCAGCGCGAAATCGCGATCGGCCACGCTGTCGAGCGAATTGGCGGTCGGCCGGTCGAAGCCCAACGCCTTGGCGGTCATCGCGCGATCGATCGGAAAGGACGTGCCGGCGAGCGCGGCGGCGCCCAGCGGGCTCTCGTTGAGGCGCTTGCGTGCGTCTTGCAGCCGCCCGCGATCCCTGGCGGCCATTTCAACATAGGCGAGCAGATGATGGCCGAAGGTCACTGGCTGGGCCGCTTGCAGATGGGTGAAGCCCGGCATCACCGCGCCGGCGTAGGTCAGGGCCTTGTCGGCGAGAGCCGCCTGCAGATCGGCGAGTTGCGCGTCGAGCGCGTCGATCGTTTCGCGCACCCAGAGTTTGAAGTCGACCGCCACCTGATCGTTGCGCGAGCGCGCGGTGTGCAGGCGCCCCGCCGCCGGGCCGACGAGTTCGCCCAGTCGCTGTTCGACATTCATGTGAATGTCTTCCAGCTCGCGCGAAAACGTGAAAGATCCCGCCTCGATTTCGGCGCGAACCTGGTCTAGACCGGCGCCGATGGCGTCGGCGTCGGCGCTGGAAATGATGCCGGTTTGGGCCAGCATGGCGACATGGGCCTTCGATCCCGCAATGTCCTGGGAGGCGAGTTTGCGGTCGAAGTCGATGGAGGCGTTGATCTCCTGCATGATGTCGGACGGCCCGCCGGCAAAGCGCCCGCCCCACATTTTGTTGCTCATCGCCGCCTCTTGGATGCCTGAATGACCGAACGAACGCCCGCCCCGCGCAAACGGCGACCGCCGACGATGGTTGTCGCCGCCGCCGCGCTTGCCGCCGTGCTCGGGGCCGCCGTCCTATACGGGAAGGGACCGGCGGGGAGCAAGGACGAGGCCACCGCCTGTCCGGCCGCCGGCGCGACGGCGGCGCGCCTCGCGCCGCTCGCTTACGGCGAAGTCGCGGCGTTGAATGTCGACAAGAACCCCAAGCCGGCCGCCGCGATTTCGTTCGAAGGGCCGGACGGCAAGAAGCTGACGCTTGCCGACTTCAAGGGCCGCAACGTCCTGCTCAACCTTTGGGCGACCTGGTGCGTGCCCTGCCGCTCCGAAATGCCGGCGCTCGATCGCCTGCAGGCCAGGCTCGGCGGCGCCGACTTCGAAGTGGTCGCGGTCAATATCGACACCAGCCGCCTCGACCGGCCGGCGGCGTTCCTCAACGAGGCCGGCGTGAAAAATCTCAACCGCTACGCCGATCCCAGCGCCGATTCGTTCGAGGCTCTCCGAGTCGCCGGCAAGGCGCTCGGTCTGCCGACTTCGCTGCTGATCGGCCCGGACGGGTGCGAACTCGCCGTCATGGCCGGCCCGGCTCAATGGGACTCCGACGACGCCGTCAAGGTCGTCGCGGCGATGATGGCGAAGTAGCGGCGGCTATCGGCGAGGGCCTTAGGCCTTGGCGGGTTGCTTCAGCTCGACACCGGCCTCGGCCAGATGCGCGGCCAGCTCGCCCGACTGGAACATTTCCCGGACGATGTCGCAGCCGCCGACGAATTCGCCCTTGACATAGAGTTGGGGAATTGTCGGCCAGTTCGCGTAATCCTTGACGCCTTGGCGGATTTCCGCGTCGGCAAGCACGTTGACGCCTTTGAAAGGCGCGCCGAGATAATCGAGGATCTGCACAACCTGCCCCGAGAAACCGCATTGCGGGAATTCCGGCGTGCCTTTCATGAAGAGGACGACCGTATTCTCGGTGATTTCCTGGGTGATCTGATCGCGAATGCTGGCCATGGCGCTTGAACCTCTACAGGCGGGGGTCAAGACCCCGCTTCCACAGCCTCCATATAGAACGCCCTCGTCGTCCCCGCCAGTCGTCCCGCGCCAAAATCACGAAGGCGTCATCGCGCCGCCGTCGCGGTTCGCGCCGGCCTGAATCGCGCGGAAAGCCCGGGCTCTCCCTCGATCGCGACGAGCCCTCTGGCGACGAGGTCTTCGAGATGGGCGAGGGTTGAAAGGCTCGCGGCGCCGACCAGCGCGGGTTTGAGGTTCTCATAAACCTTGGCGACGATTTGCGAAACCGTCGCGTCGCCCGCCTCGACGCGCGCCAGAATCGAGGCTTCGCGCTGTCGGCGGTGATGGGCGAGCGCGCGCATCCAGCGCTGGGGCTCGCGCACTGGGCCGCCGTGGCCGGGCCAGTAAATCGCCTCGTCGCGGTCTCGCAATTTCTCGAGCGAGGCCATGTAGTCGCCCATCGACCCATCCGGCGGAGCGACGATCGAAGTCGACCAGGCCATGACGTGATCGCCCGAGAACAGGCAATTCTCTTCGGGCAAGGCGAAGCAAAGATGGTTGGCGGCATGGCCCGGCGTCGCGACGGCCTCCAGCGTATAGCCGCGCCCTTCGATGCGCTCGCCCTCTTGCAGCACAAAGTCCGGCGCATAGGAAAGATCGTGCGAAGCGTCCAGGCCTTTGAGCATGCCCGCCAACCCTGGGCGGGGCCGATAGGGGCGGGCGCCGAGGATTGGCGCGCCCGTCAAGGCCTTGACCCGCGCCGCCGCCGGCGAATGATCGCGATGCGTGTGGGTGACCACGATGTGGGCGACGGGGCGCCCGTTCGCCGCTCGGAGCAAGGCTTCGATATGGGCCTCGTCGAGCGGTCCGGGATCGATGATCGCCACCTCCTCCTCGCCGACGAGATAGCTGCATGTTCCCGTGAAGGTGAAGGGCGAGGGATTGTTGGCGATGAGCCGGCGAACGAGCGGCGAGACGCGGGTCAGCTGGCCCGCGGCGGCCTCGCGCGGTCCTTCGAAGATCAGTTCGTCGTCCGGGGGCGGGTTCATCGGACCTCTCTCGCCATGTTGTAATGGGTCGCGGCGGCGGCTTGTTCGGCGCAGGCGGCTCCTCTATACCCTTGGCGCGCGAAGAGGGCGACCTGGCGACGTCGATCGGCCGGCGCCCCATGCGCCGGCTCAACGGAGGGATGATGAACGACAATCGGCGCCCAACCCTTGCCGCAACGCTTTGGCCCCAGCAGGCCGCCTCGCGCATCGCCCGCTTCGCGGCGCTGGCGATCGGCGGCGCGCTGGCGCTCGCCTTGTCCGCCAAGACGCAGGTGCCGTTCTATCCGGTGCCGATGACCTTGCAAACGCTTGTCGTGCTGGCGATCGGCGCGGCGTTCGGCGCGCGGCTGGCCGCCGCCACCGTCGCGCTCTATCTCGCCGAGGGCCTGATGGGCCTGCAAGTGTTCGCCGGCGCCAGCGCCGGTCCGGGCTATATGGCGGGGCCGACAGGCGGCTATCTCGCTGGCTTCCTCGTCGCGGCGGGGTTGGTCGGATGGCTCGCCGAGCGTGGCTGGGACCGTTCGCTGGGCTGGCTGCTCGCGGCGATGGTGCTTGGCCATTTCGCGATATTCGCCTGCGGCTTCGCCTGGCTGGCCATCCTCTTCGGGCCGGCGAAGGCGTGGCTCGTCGGCGTCGTTCCTTTCCTGGCCGCCGATGTCGTCAAGACGCTGCTGGCTTGGGCCCTCGTCGCCGCAGCGTGGCGCGGCGTCGCGGCGCTCGGCGGACCGAACGCCTGAGGCGGATCATGGCCGAAGCGCGGGCGGGCAGGCCGAAGCCTCTGGGGCGCGAGGCTTTCGCCCGGTTCGTGCCGGTCTCGACGCGCTGGTCGGACAACGACCCCTACGGCCACATCAATAACGCCGCCTATTATGTCTTTTTCGACGCGGCGGTGAACGCCATTCTTATCGAGGCCGGCCTGCTCGATCCCGCATCCAGCGACGTCATCGGCCTCGTCGTCGAAAATAATTGCGTGTTTTTCGCCAGCCTCGCCTTTCCCGATGCGATCGAGATCGGGGTCGCGGTCGAAGAGCTTGGACGCACGTCGGTGCGCTACGTCGTTTCGGCGTTCAAGGCGGGCGCGCCGCTGGCCGCCGCGCAGGGACGCTATACCCATGTCTATGTCGCGCGCGCGACGCAGCGCCCGACCCCCATTCCGGCTGGGCATCGGCGGCTGATGGAAAGCCTGCGGGTCGGCGGGCCGGGATGAGGCGATGGCCGCACTGGCGGCCGGGGCTGGCGCAGCCCGCGCGAATTGCCCAAACGCGCGCTTTGGTATTAGTTCTCCCGAGGAGCGGGAGGAATGATGACAAAAGGCCATGAGCGCAAACGACTGATCAGTTTCGTCAGCCAGAAGGGCGGCGTCGGCAAGAGCACGCTCGCGCGGCTGCTGGCGGTGGGCGCCGCGCATCGCGGCCACAAGACCTTGCTCGCCGATTTCGATCTTGAGCAACTGACCTGCGTCGAGTGGAGCGCGACGCGGATGCGCAACAGCGTGCAACCGGAGATCGACGCGCGGCCGTTCAAGAGTCTCAAAAAGCTATACAAGAACGATGAAGAGATCGACTTCATCATCGCCGACACGCGCGGCCTGGCCGACGAAATGACC
>JBEKSH010000205.1:0-5834 GCA_049517235.1 Roseiarcus sp.
CGCGTTCGGCGATCAGGAATTCGTTCTGGAATTCGATTCGATAGTTGTGGCCACGATATTCGTCGACGCCCGCGAACTTGGCGTCGCCGCGCGCGAACCCCGTCTCTGTGCGACGGGCGATGTCCGTCACCCGGCCATGGAAGATTGTCGCGGCGCCGAGCTTCGACCGGATCGCCGAGACCGCGTCGGCATGCGTGGCGCGGCTCTCGCGCAAGATTTCGCCGAGGCGACGAGCAAGCGTTAGCGTGCCACGCACCGCCGACTTTTTCGCGATTGCTCCGCTCATCGGGTAAAGCGAGATCAGCACCGAGCCGCCCATTTCGATTGTCGCGGTGCGCGCAAGCCGTTCGGTCCATTTGTTGTCGATGCATTCAAGTAGAATGCAGTTGCCTTTGTCGTCGACCATCACCATAGGCGTTGCCGAGACCCCATGCAGTGTGAAGGTGACCATCTGCAGTTCGGGATAGGCGCGCCCCATTCCGTCGCCGTCGATCACGGGAATGCCGGTCATCGCGCCGATCACGAACGGAATGGTCGAATTGAGGCCGCCGGCCTCCGCGCACAGAATCGCGCCGATCTTTTTACCGAGGAACCGCTCTAGTTTGCGGAACGCGGTCAAGATCTCCTCGCCTTGCGGAATCTTTTCGACCATCACCGTCGGCGCGCCCATCATCGCGCAGGGCACGACCAGTTCGTCGTCCTTGACCTCGGCAACATCGATCATGTGCACCTCGCCATACTTACGGATCGCCTGCTGCGCCATCAGCTTGCCGATATAGGGGTCGCCTCCGCCGCCCGTGCCGAGAATCGCCCCGCCCACCGCGATGTCGTCGAGATCGGCGACGCCGATCATGCGCCGCAGCGCGGTCCTCTTGATTTTGGCGGATGCTCCGCCCTTCTCCTTCGGCGCCTTGCTCTTCGCGCCGATCGTCTTGTTTTGGGCGCGAGGCAGCGCCTTGTGCTGGGTTGACTTGCTGCTCATTGCGGCATTCTCCGATTTCCGCCGGGCGCCAGGATGGATCTGTCAGTCTATAGCGCGAGTTCGCCGACAGCCTTGACGCGCACGCGCGTCGCATTGCCGGGGATGTAGGCGAGCGGCACGTCCTCGACGTCGACGATCGTCACACTGTCCGCGCGCGCGCCCGCGGCGACCGCGGCGTCGGTCGCCTTTTGCTTGGCGTCGATCAATGCGTCCTCCCGGCTCATCTTGCTCAGCATGTAGATCCGGTCGACTTCGCCGCTCACCTGGGCAATTGCGGCGCCCACCGCGTTCGCGCAGGCGAAATGGTTCGGCTTCGTCACCTCGAGGTCGCCGATCTTCGCGTCAAGCAGGATGCTGCCGCCGCCAACCACGACTACCGGCAGCGGCTCGGGCGAAAGGCGCGAGCGCTCGACGGCGTTGTAGGCCATCTCCATGATGCGCGCCCTCGTCTTGGCGATCAACGCCGGCGAAAGGTGCGCGACCTTCGACCGATCGCCGAAGTCGGCGCGACCCGCCGCCACGATGATATCGCTCGTGGTCAAGGTCTTGCCGCCGAAGATCAGCGCGTCGGTGGTGAGCCGGTAGCCGACCGAGCGGGGACCGACGGTCACCGCGCCGCCCGGCTTCTCCTCGACCACCAACGACCCGCCGCCGAGGCCGATCGAGAACACGTCGGGCATGCGGAAATTCGTACGGACGCCGCCGATTTCGACGGCAACGGTCGCCTGGCGGGGGAAGCCCTTGTGCAGCGAGCCGACGTCGGTCGTGGTGCCGCCGACATCGATCACGATTCCGTCCTGCACGCCCGATAGGAACGCGGCGCCGCGCATTGAATTGGTCGGACCGCTCGCGAAGGTGAGCACAGGGAAGCGCTCGGCGAAGCGCGCATCCATCAAGGTGCCGTCGTTCTGTGTGAGGAAGAACCGTCCGTAAACGCCGGTGCTCTCGAGCGCTTCGCGAAAGGCTCCCATGACGACGCGCGAGAGGTCGCGCAGGCACGCGTTCATGATCGCCGCGTTCTCTCGCTCCAGTAGGCCGATGCGGCCTATGTCGCTCGACAACGTGATATGCGCGCCGGGCGCCGCGGCGGCGAGTATCTCGCCGGCCTGGCGCTCCACCTCGGGGTTGACCGCGCTAAACACCGAGCTGATCGCGATGGTGCGGATCTTCTTCTTGACGATGTCCTTAGCGATCTTGCGCAGCTCGGCGGGATCGAGCGGCGTGATCGCGCGCCCATCGAATTCGTGGCCGCCATGGCCGAAAAACGCGTGATTGCCGATCGCGTCGCGCAGGTCGGGCGGCCAGTCGACCATCGGCGGCAACGCCTGCGTGGCCGGCAGGCCAAGCCGCACCGCCGCGGTCGGCGCGAGATCGCGCCGCTGCACGACCGCGTTGGTGAAATGGGTGGTGCCGAGCGCGACGACTTCAACCGATTGGGCGGCGACTCCCGACTGTTTGAGGGCGCCCGTCAGCGCCTCGCGCACGCCGGTGGTGACGTCGGGCGATGTAGTCGCCTTGAAGCTGGCGACGACGCGTTGCCCCTCCATGACGACGGCGTCGGTGTTCGTGCCGCCGACGTCGATTCCGATTCTGATCACGTTGGTGCGCTCCATCTGGGCTTCCGCCGCATCGCCTGGGCGTCGCGCGGGCGTAGGTTCAAGCTGGTCGTCACGCGAGTTGCTCGATCGGCGTGTAGGGTTCATCGATGCGGAAGCCCTTGGGGCCGAACACTTCGAGCGCCTCGGGCGTGCGCATGATCGGCGGTACCGCGACCGAGACCACCACCACCCGTTGGCCGTAGCGCAAGTATTCCGTGGTGATCGGCTCCGCGGTCTCGGCCTCCATCACGCAGATGAGGTCCGGGACGATGGCGCGAACCTTGCCGTCGACGCGGGCGATCAGATTCTCGTTCTGAATCTGAATCTCCATCACGCCTTTCCACTCCTCCACCCCCTCGATCTTAGCGAGGCCAAGCGCCCAGCCCATCTTGGTTTCGCGCTTGACGTCGATCACCTTGCCGCGCCAAATCACCCGCCCATAGGAATAGTGCGTTTCGGGCAGCATCCGCAGCAGCGCCTCGATGGGATTCTTGTGGCTCTTCTTGGCCTCGCGCAAGCAGCGGCCAATCCGGATGCCGAGCGAAATCGTATTGGGCACCGCGGTGCGTTTGACGTCGGCGCCGCTCATCGAATATTCCGCGATATAGGCGGCGCCGCCCATGCGGATCGCGACGCCGCGCGCCAGCCACTCCATGAACTTATCGTCGCGCGCCTCGATCAGTGCGCTGTCGCCGTATTCGTTGGTCACCACCATCGGCGAACCGCGCACGCCCAATACGCTGAACGTCTCCATCTGCAACTCGGGAAACGCGCGCCCCATGCCGTCGGCGTCGATCACGGGCAAGCCGGTCAAAGCGCCAACGACCAGCGGAATCGTGGAATTGATGCCGCCGCATTCGATCGGCATCGTCGCAAACGCCTTGCGGCCGAGATACGCCTCGAGCTTTCTTAGCGACGCCACGGCCTCGTCGCCGCTCGGGATCTTTTCGACCAACACCGTCGGCGCACCCATCATCGCGGTCGGAATCACCAGCGCGTCGTCGGGAACTTCGCTCGGATCCAGAACGACGACGGTCTTGCCTTCGTCCATCGCGGCCTGCACCATCAGCCGCCCGATATAGGGATCGCCGCCGCCGCCTGTTCCCAGAAACGCGGCCCCGACCGCGAGATCCATCAGGTCCTGCCGGTCCATCTGCCGCATCGCTTCCCTCCCTCCCTTGATCCTCAGCGCATCAACAGATCGCCGACCGCCTTGACCCGGATGCGGGTGGCGTTGCCGGGGAGATAAGCGAGCGGCACGTCGTCGACGTCAACGATCTTGACCGTATCCTTGTCGGCGCCGGCGGCGACCGCGCGATCGGTTGCTTCGCGCTTGGCGATGTCGAGCACCGCATCGCGGCTCTGTCCCTCGACCGCGAACACGCGATCGACCTCGCCGCCGACCTGCGCAACGGCCGCGCCGATCGCGTTGGCGACGGAGGAATGCGGCGGCCGCACCACTTCGGACGCCGAGGGCAGGCCGCGCGAAACGAGGATCGCGCCGCCGCCGACCAGGATGACCGGCATCGGCTCCGCGCTAGTCTTCATGCGGTCGACCGCTGTGTCGGCCATGCTGTGGATGGTGTCGAGCGCGGTCTCTATGAGCGAGGGCGCCAGGTGTTTGACGCGCGCGCGATCGCCGATATCCTGGAGTCCCGCCGCCACAACGACATCCGTCGTGGTGAGGACGTCTCCGCCGAACACCAAGGCCTTGCTGGTGAGTTCGTAGCCGACCGAGTCGGGACCGATGCGCGCGCCCTCGTCGCGCACGAGGCTGCCGCCGCCGAGCCCGATGGCGAGCACGTCTGGCATGCGGAAATTGGTGCGCACCCCGCCGATATCGACCGACACCGCGGCCTCGCGCGGGAAACCGTGCAACAGCATGCCGACGTCGGAGGTCGTGCCGCCGATATCGACCACCATCGCCTCCTTGAGGCCGGCGAGCAGCGCGGCCCCGCGCATCGAGTTGGTCGGACCGGAGGCGAACGTGAGCACGGGATAGCGTTCGACATGCTGGGGCGCCATCAGCGTGCCGTCGTTCTGACTGATGAAGAAAGGCGCTTTGATCTTGAGCTCGCGCAACGCCCGGCGGAATGACGAAACGACGGCGAACGCGAGATCAACGAGGCAGGCGTTCATCACGGTCGCGTTCTCGCGCTCGAGAAAGCCGATCCGCCCGATCTCATGCGAAAGCGACAAGCGAATGCCCGGAACCTCGCTGGCGAGGATCTCGGCCGCGCGCTGCTCCATCTCGGGGGTGACGGGCGAAAACACCGAACTAATCGCCGCGGCGGTGATCCGCTTCTTTCGGATGTCCACGGCGACTTCGCGCAAGCCGAGTTCGTCGAGCGGCGCGATCTCACGGCCGTCGAACTCGTTGCCGCCCTTCAGCATATAGCGATGCCGACCCACCGCGCGGGCGAGGTCAGCCGGCCAATCGGTCAGCGGCGGCAATGAGCGGGTGGCGGGCAATCCCAAGCGGATGGCCGCGACTTCGACGAGCCGGCGGCGTTCGACGATCGCGTTGGTGAAATGCGTGGTGCCGATCATAACGGCCTGGATGTCCGACGCCGCAACCTTCGTCTGCGCGAGCAGATCGCGCAACACGTCGATGATGCCGCTGCCGACGTCGGGCGTCGTCGGCCGCTTGCGCCAGCCGAGCACGTCGAGCCCGTTCATCAGGACGGCGTCGGTGTTCGTTCCCCCCACGTCAATGCCGATTCGCATTACGAATTCGTCCCCCTCGTTCGTGACGCCGGCTCGGCGGCCCGCGCCGCTATTCGACCGGCAGCACTTCGGTCCGTTCCGGGTTCCAGGAAACGGCGACCGCGCTAGGCGCGTCGTGCTGTGGGCGACCCGCCTGATTCTGCACTTCCGCGACCAGCGATTGCCCCGCCGCGGTCAGCCGGTACCGGATCAGCGCGCCCTGATATATCCTCGCCTCGACCACCGCCGGCAGGCGCGCAAGGCCGTTACCCTCGCCGCCGTCGAGCAGGACGTTCTCGGGCCGGATCACCAGCTTGACCCGCTGGCCCGCGGCAAGACCTCTGCGCGGCGGCGCGCGGACCCGGCTCCCGTCGGTCAGAATGAGCTCGACCCAATCCGCACTGGAGCCTCCCACGGTCCCGTCGAGCAAGTTCGATTCGCCGATGAAGGTCGTGACGAACAGGTCGCTCGGGCTCTCGTAGATCTCCTTCGGCGTGCCGACTTGGACGACGCGGCTCTTGTTCATCACGCCGATGCGATCCGACATG
>JBEKSH010000206.1:0-5810 GCA_049517235.1 Roseiarcus sp.
CTTCTTCGCAGTGGCCTTCTTGACCGTTGCCCTCTTCGCTGAGACCTTCTTGGCAGTCGCCCTCTTCGCTTTCACCCGGGCTTTCGCTTCTTCGCTTTCACCGCTGTCAGAAAATATCACTGATTGTCGGCCGCCGGTCGGATTGATGACAGTGTAGTATTCCTCGTGCTCCAAATTACTGCCGAATTCTGACGAGACGTCGTAATCGAACTCGGCCAGCGTGATCGATGTTTCGTCGGGCAAAACGTACTTTTTCACACCCTTCGAGAGCTTGGAGGGATCGATAGGCTCTTCGGTATCAATAGTTACCAAACAGCCCTCCGCCACTTTTTCGATCAGGAGATAGTACTTGCCCGGCTCGGCAACCTGAGAGGTGCTGGCGACCTCCACCTCATCGACGTCATTGAACCCGACAGAAACTTGCTCCCCATCGACGAGGACTCGCAGGCCCTTTGTGATTCCTGCGGCGACACCGTCGGATCGATCGAGCTCCTCCTGAAAAAGCTCGTCAAACCGCTCGTCTGAGACACCGGTTTCGGCGAGCTCCGTGGCAATTTCCGGCGTGATCTCGGTTACAAAAAACGCAATGCCTCTTCCATGTATCTCCACATGCGCCATTTGCCCCTCCGTCAAATGAAGGCATTGATATTATCAGTTATTTTCGCAGTTGTCGGCCGATAGTCGGGGCGCTGGTTCCTTATGAGAAATTCTGCTCACTCCCGGGCAGCTTGTTCTGCCCTTGGCCTTGCTTTTGGTCAGCTCCGCTTCCGGTCGTTTGGAAAGACCGATCATTTGCTGACCCACCACATTGAGCGACGTCTTTGCAGCGCCTTGGCTGCATCTGTCTGGGCTTCGAGTTTCGTGGCGAAAGAGTCGTCAGAGCGAACGCTTTGCCTTCCTCCCTTGTAAATCGCCCAGCGGTAACGTCCCTCGCGTTTTGAGTCGGGGGTGATTTTAATTGAGAACTGGCAATCCTCGGCCATCAGGCAATATGCATCGAGCAGCGAGAGTTTCCTACCGCGCGTTTTCCTGCGTCTCTGAACAGGGACGCGCCGAAACCGCGGGCAGTTCAGGCTGCGGCCGCATTCTGCCGCCGCCAATTCCAACTGGGTTACGAGTTCACCAAACAGTTTTACAGCGCGCGTCGATCCGCTATCCGCCCACCGCTAGATGACCGTGATACCGTGCGCGCAAATCAGTCTTCAGGAGCTTGCCGGTCGCGGTATGCGGCAAGGTGTCGACGAACACGACATCATCCGGCATCCACCATTTCGCGATCTTGCCCGAGAGGAAATCGAGGATCGACTGCTTGGTCGGACTGCGGCCTGGCCTCGGCTGGACGAGCAGCAGCGGACGCTCCTGCCAGACCGGATGATCGACAGCGATGACAGCCGCCTCGAACACGTCCGGATGAGAAACGACGAGGTTCTCAATCTCGATCGAGGAAATCCACTCGCCGCCTGATTTGATCACATCTTTCAACCGGTCAGTAAGCTGCACATAGCCGTCCGGATCAATCGTCGCGACGTCGCCAGTGCCCAACCAGCCGTCCTTGTCGACGACCTGGCCGCCCTCGCCCTTGAAGTATCCGGAAATCACCCAGTTGCCCCGGACTTTCAACTCGCCGACCGACTTCCCGTCGTGAGGCAGATCCTGCCCGTCGCGCCCGACGAGCTTCAACTCGACGCCATAGACTTGGCGTCCCTGTTTAACCTGCATGTCGATGAGCTGATCGCGGGTCGCTTTGTCGTGCTTGTGCAACGGCGATCCGGCGGTCACCAGTGGACTGGTTTCCGTCATCCCCCAGGCATGCAGCAAGTACACGCCAAGCAGATCATGGAACTTCTCGATCGTGGCGCGCGGCGGCGCGGCGCCTCCGGAAAAGACCTGGCTGAGCTTCAGACGCGATAAATCCAACCGTGACCGATTGTTCTCGATCCAAGCGAGGAAATTCAGCCAGATCGTCGGAATGCCGCCCGCCTTGGTGCAACCCTCCTGTTCGAGCAACATGTAGATGCTCTCTGGATCGAGCCTGGGCCCCGGAAGCACGAGCTTTGCGCCGCACATCGCCGCCGAGAACGGCAGGCTCCACGCGTTGGCGTGAAATAGCGGCACCACCACGAGGATGGAGTCGCGGGCGGATAGCGCGAGGCCGTCAGCTGAACATGCGGCGAAGGCGTGCAGAATCGTCGAGCGGTGGCTATACAATACGCCCTTCGGATTGCCAGTGGTGCCGGACGTGTAGCAGAGCGTGCAAGCGGTATTTTCGTCGAAAGGCGGCCAGTCATAGTCCGCGGAAGCCGTCGCCAGGAGTTCCTCATAGCAGAGCAGGTTGTCGATATTCACCGCCGGCATTGCGTCGCGGTCGCACAAAGCCACCCAGCCGCGCGCCAGCGGCAGGCGCGGAGCCAGTTGCTCGACCAGCGGCGCGAAGATCGGGTCGAAGAAAATGTAGCCGGCCTCGGCATGATGGATGATGTACTGTATTTGCTCGGGGAACAGCCGCGGATTCACCGTGTGCAACACACGGCCGGAGCCGGCGATGCCGTAGTAAAGCTCGAGATGACGATAACTGTTCCACGCCAGCGTCGCGGCGCGCTCGCCATGGCCGACGCCAAGGGCTTGCAGGGCGTTGGCGACCCGCTTCGCCCGCGCGGCGACGGTGGCAAAATTTGAGCGGTGAAACACCCCTTCGGCGTCGCGCGAGACAATCTCCCGATCGCCATGCCAGGTTGCGGCATACTCGATGAGGCTCGACACGAGTAGCGGACGCTGCTGCATGAGCCCAAACATCGCTTCCCCCCAAACCGATATTTCGCAGCATTAGACCGGCATTTCCGCAGATAACCGTCAGTTCTATCCCAAATCTGCCGAGACCGAGCGTTTTTTGTCAATCGGCAAGCAGCGCCGTGGCTTGCGGATGGGTGTCGGGGCTGGCCGGGACCCCGCCCGGGCGCCATGCAATTTTGATCTTGCTTTCATCGGGACGCACTTCTCCCGCGACGTTCACTCGAACAAGACACAACCGAAAGCCTTTCGATGTTGAAGTGAGCGGCAATGGTCGCAGTTCCCCGCGCCTTTCGCAATTGTCGGTGGACCCAGAAAGCGGACCCAGAGAGCAACAGCAGCTCCGCAAAGCGCTTGCTGGCAGGGGGAACTCTTTGGGGCCGCCCTGACGGAGGTCGGTTTAACCTCAGGCCGTCCGCTGTCCACCGCCGCTGTTGGTGACAGCCGGTGCGCATCCGACCAGCGTGACAGCGGCAAGACATGCCAGTCCATCGGAAAGAATGCAGGTCGGACCAGAGAGACTATTTGCAAAACTCAGACTATCGTCATAGATCGTCAAAATGGTTAGCCGATGCACCTGATTCAGCAATAAGCAATTGCCAAAGCATCGCTTCGTGAAAATCTTAATCATCTCAGACGCGTGGTATCCGCAAATCAATGGCGTCGTGCGGACTTTGGAAACGACGGCCGAGGAATTGGCGCGGTTGGGACACGAAACGCGCATCGTCGGCCCCGACCAAAACAGTCTGTGGACTTTCGCCTTGCATTTCTATCCGGAAATCAAGCTGGAATTTTTCGCGTATCGTCGCCTGGAGCAGGTGCTGCGCGAGTTTCAACCTGACTTCGTCCATATCGCGACTGAGGGACCTCTTGGCTGGGCAGCGCGGCGTTTGTGTTTGTATCGGACCCTCCCTTTTACGACAGCGTACCATACGCGGTTTCCCGAGTATCTGGCGGCGCGCGCGCCACGCTTTCTGGGCGGCTTGCTGCGCATGGCGGCCTATGCCGTCTTGCGCCGTTTCCACGCGCCGGCCAGCGTGGTCATGGTGGCGACAGCATCGATCGAGCAGGAACTCAGGGCGCGAAAATTTCGACGCCTCGTTCGCTGGTCACGCGGCGTCGATGCGAATTTGTTCCGCCCCTACGGCAAAGACCTGCTGGCCTTTTCAACCTTGCCGCGCCCGATCTTGCTTTATGTCGGGCGAGTCTCAGTCGAGAAAAACCTGCGGGCGTTCCTGGATATCGGCACGGTGGGAAGCCAAATCATCATCGGCGACGGCCCTGATCTGGCGTCCTTGAAAAAGGAATATCCCAACGCGCATTTTCTGGGTGCGCTGTCAGGCGAAAATCTGGCGCGGCACTACGCCGCCGCCGATCTTTTCGTGTTTCCCTCGACGACCGACACTTTTGGTCTGGTGTTGCTGGAAGCCAGTGCGGCGGGGCTACGCGTCGCGGCCATCCCCGCCCCAGGGCCGTCGGATATATTCGCAGACGGCGTGGGCGAGGGGTTCGTCGTGATGGATCGGGATTTAGGCCACGCCATCGCCACAGCGCTGCAGCTGCCTGACAATTCTGATACCCCCAGCGCTTTCGCCCAAAGATTCACGTGGGAGGCCTGCACACGGGAGTTCTGCGCCCATCTTCAAGCGCCGACGCCGATAGCTGTCCGACGTTTGACGCGATGGCGTAAGCGGCTCGCACGCATTTAGCCGCCGCTGACGCCGCGCAAGACGAAATTCCCGAGTGATTCCAGCCGGCTTGCGGGTCCGCGGTTGTGCAGCCCGCAGCGACGGTCTCGTGAAGGGTCGGCGGGCATGGCACAGACCCATACGAGCAGAAGACGCAGCAACGGCTGTTCGGATTTGATTTTGGAGCTTTATGGGTCCGAAGCCGGCGCCTTCGCATCACAATCGAGCGGAGCGCTGCTACCCAAACGCATGAAAGCCACAAGAGCGTCAAGCTCGAACTCGTCGGCAATGACCGGCCGGGTATCGTCCGCGACGTGACACAGGCCTTGACCGAGCTGGGCGTCAATATCGAAGAATTCACCAGCAGCATTGAAGGCGCCCCTTTTTCGGGCGCGCAAATGTTCCGGGCTGCGGCGCGACTTCGTGTACCGGACGACCTCGCCAGCGACGACTTGCGGGAAACATTGGAACGGTTGGCGGGCGAAATCATGGTCGATCTCACAGTCACGGCATTCGATTCATGAGACCGGCCAAATCCGTGATCCTCGCCGACGGGGGCGCCCGGCTGTCATTTCGACTCGGCAGCCTAAGGATCGAAGATGACGCTCACCATCTTCGTAAACGTATCTCCAATTCAGAACAGGATCGGGTGCATACGTAGCGTCAAGGCTCGATCAGCGCGCCCGGATTCAATATGTCCTGCGGACCGAGCGCGCCTTTCGCCACACGGAGCGCGGTGGCGAACAATTCTGGCCTCGATTCAACGGCATCGGTCGAAAGCAGCCGTCAGGAACCGCCCAGTCGACATCCCCAGGCGCGAGCTAGACTGGTCCGATAGTGCAGGTCATGCCAAGTCAACTATCGCGTCTGCGACCTGGCGCGTCCGTGCGGCAAGATTTAGCGACGGTGGCGACCGGGCGTCTACGGCGCATTCAAGACCCGAATCGGCTTACCATCGAGAAAGGCCTCAGCATTCTCAATGCTTCGAGGATAGAAATCGAGCCACGTTTCCGCGATTCCATAACCGAGGTGGGGCGTGATCACGGTATGGGCTAAAGCGCGGAACGGATCATCCTGCGCGAGCGGCTCTTTGTCGTAGACGTCCAACGCCGCAATGATCTTGCCGGCTTTGACTGCGGCTATGAGGGCAGCCTCCTCGATCAGTGCGCCGCGAGAGGTATTGATCAAAATCGCGCCCTTCCTCATGCGGCCAATGTCCTCGGCGCCTATGATGCCGCGGCTTCGGGGCGAAAGGACCATGTGCACGGAGATAGCGTCGGAGTTGGCCATGAGATCTGATTTGCTGACGAGGCTGGCGCCGACTTCACGGGCCTT
>JBEKSH010000207.1:0-6283 GCA_049517235.1 Roseiarcus sp.
CAGATCCAAAGATCGCTGGGCGCATCTTTGTCGACGGGACGCCTGTCGAAATCAGTTCGCCACAGGACGCCGTCCAGCATGGACTGAGCCTGCTGACCGAAGATCGCAAAGGCCAAGGCCTTCTTCTCACTTTGCCGTGCGCCGAGAACATCACGATCACCGACCTCGCCAAGATCTCGCGCATGGGCTTGCTGCAACGCGACGTCGAACGAAGCTTGGCCGGCGAGCTCGTGGAGGAGCTGCATATCAAGACGCCGTCAGTGTACCAGCTCGTCGGCAACTTTTCGGGCGGCAACCAGCAGAAGGTTGTGATCGCGAAATGGCTGTTTCGCGGCTCGAAAATCTTGATTTGCGACGAACCGACGCGCGGCATCGATGTCGGCGCAAAGAGCGAGATTTACGATTTGCTTTGGGAGCTTGCCGCCTCGGGCAGAGGCATTATTTTTGTGTCTTCCGAGTTGCCGGAACTCATTGCGATCTGTCATCGAATCATCGTGTTCGCCAAGGGCAGGATTGTCGGCGAAGTGCCGCGAGCCGCCTTCGATCAGCAACGAATTCTCTCGCTTGCCTACGAGGAATACGATCTTGAGCCAGCCAACTGATATCGCGCACGACGAGAGCGCTGGCGCCCGCTGGAACACCCTCTTGCGTTTCCTGGTGCGGGAAGCGGGCGTCGCCCTGGCGCTGGTTCTGATCGTAATATTCTTTTCTCTGACCGCGCCATATTTCGCCACCGCCGAGAATTTCTTAAAAATATTTGTGCAGATTGCCATTAATACGGTGCTGGCTTCCGGCATGACGTTCGTGATACTTACCGGCGGCATCGACCTTTCCGTCGGCTCCGTCCTCGCGCTTTGTACGGTCGTCGGCGCGCTGATCATGACGAACAAGGACATCCCGGTGGGGATTTCCGTCCCGCTGGCCCTCATCGGCTGCATGGGAACCGGCGCCGCCTGCGGCGCGGTAAACGGGTGGGTGTGCGAGCAGTGGAAAATTCCCTCCTTCATCGTCACTTTGGGTATGTTGAATGTCGCGAGCGGCGCGGCGCGGGTGACGAGCAACAACTCGACCATCACCGGCTTGCCGCAACCCTTTGTCGATTTCGGGAATATGATCGTCGGAGGCGTATTTCCGTCGATATTTCTGATCGCCGTCGCGGTGATCATGATCGGCTGGTTTATCCTCCGTTTCACCGTTTTCGGCCGCTTCATATTCGCCATCGGCACGAATGAGGAAGCGGTGCGGCTCTCGGGGCATGCGCCGCGAAAATACAAGATCGCGGCGTTTACAATCAGCGGTCTGACCGCCGGCACGGCGGCGATGGTTTATCTGTTGCGGCTGAACATCGGCAGCCCGATCGCCGGAGTGGGATACGAACTGAATGCGATCGCGGCGGTCATCATCGGCGGCACCAGCCTGAGCGGAGGCAAGGGCTCGATCATCGGCAGTCTCATTGGGGCCTGTATCCTTCAGGTCCTCAGCACCGGATTGCAATTGTTCGGCGTCGGCGACAACTTCAAACCGATTGTTATCGGGGCGGTGATCGTGCTCGCCGTCGTTCTGGACACTTACCGGAACCGGTTCCTTCGTTCGCTCGAGACTCGCTGACAAGCCATCCGACGCAGCGTCTCGATACGACCCCCGATGCGCCCATCCTCACAACGCCCCGCAAAGCAAGGTCGCCGGATTGTCAATCGAACCGCGTCATTGGCGCGTTCTCGACATAGAGCACGCGCCAGGTTCCGGACCCCTGGCGATTGAACGAAGCCGCCATCGATTCGTCGCGACAGCGCCCGGCTCGCCAATCGCCGCCGCGCGACCTCGGCGAAACGGCGGTCGCGTTCCGTGCGGTCGCGAAAAATCCCTGGCGCGCCCGGAGAGGTTCGAACTCCCAACCCTCGGTTTCGAAGACCGATACTCTATCCAATTGAGCTACGGGCGCTAAAGGGGGACGACGAGGCCAATAGCATGGCGCGCGCGCCGCCGAAAGCTGGGCGAAAATCTGCGCCGTTGATTTACCATACAATTGGTAGCATGTTAGACTTACGGCAATCGCTCACGGCCACGAACCGAGCGAATCACGGCGGAGGATATGTCAATGAGCGGCAAGAACGAATCGTCTCCACGCGACAACAAATACAAGGACGGCAAGCGGCGCTTGCGCTCGACCCTGTGGTTCGACAATCCCGACAATCCCGGGATGACCGCGCTCTATATCGAGCGCTATCTCAATTACGGCCTGACGCCGGGCGAATTGCGGTCCGGCAAGCCGATCATCGGCATCGCCCAGACCGGCTCCGACCTGGTCCCGTGCAATCGCCATCACCTTGAGCTGGCCAAAAGAGTGCGCGACGGCATTGTCGCGGCCGGCGGCGTCGCGTTTGAATTCCCCGTTCATCCGCTGCAGGAGACCGGCAAGCGTCCGACCGCGGCGCTCGACCGCAATCTCGCCTATCTCGGCCTGGTCGAAGTGCTCTACGGCTATTTCCTCGACGGCGTGGTGCTGACGACGGGTTGCGACAAGACGACGCCCGCCTGCATCATGGCGGCCGCCACGGTGAACATTCCCGCCATCGTCTTGTCGGGCGGACCGATGCTCGACGGCTGGCGCAACGGCGAGCGCACCGGTTCGGGCACGGTGGTCTGGAAGGCGCGCGAGGAACTGGCCGCCGGCAGGATCGACTACGAGGAGTTCATGGAAATCGTCACCTCGTCGGCGCCCTCGGTCGGCCATTGCAACACGATGGGCACGGCCTCGACCATGAATTCGATCGCCGAAGCCTTGGGCATGAGTCTGCCGGGCTGCGCCGCCATTCCCGGCCCCTATCGCGAACGCGGGCAGATCGCTTACGAGACCGGCAAGCGGATCGTCGACATGGTGTGGGAGGATTTGAAGCCTTCCGACATTCTGACGCGCGAGGCGTTCGAGAATGCGATCGTCGTCAACAGCGCGATCGGCGGCTCGACCAACGCGCCCATCCATGTCAACGCGATCGCCCGCCATATCGGCGTGCGGCTCGATATCGAGGATTGGGAGACGGTCGGCCACGCCGTGCCGCTGCTCGTCAACATTCAGCCGGCGGGCAAATATCTGGGCGAAGAGTTCCATCGCGCCGGCGGCGTGCCGGCGGTGGTCAACGAACTGATGAAAAAGAAGCTGATCCACAAGGGCGCATTGACCGTCAATGGCAAGTCGATCGGCGAGAACTGCAAGGGCAAGGAGAGCGGCGATCCCGACGTCATCTTCCCGATCGCCAAGCCCTTGAGAGAGGACGCCGGCTTCATCGTGCTGCACGGCAATCTGTTCGACAGCGCGGTGATGAAGACCAGCGTGATCGACGACGAGTTCCGCAAGCGCTACCTGTCCAGCGTCAAGGACCCCGACGCATTCGAGGGCCGCGCCATCGTGTTCGACGGCCCGGAGGACTATCACCACCGCATTGAAGATCCGAAGCTCAAGATCGACGAGCATTGCGTGCTGATCATTCGCGGCGCGGGACCGATCGGCTATCCCGGCGCCCCTGAGGTGGTGAACATGCAGCCGCCCGCCGCGCTGATAAAGAAGGGCGTTCGCGCCCTGCCGTGCATCGGCGACGGCCGGCAATCGGGCACCTCCGGTTCGCCCTCGATCCTCAACGCCTCGCCGGAAGCGGCGGTCGGCGGCGGGCTCGCTCTCGTGCGCACCGGCGACCGGGTGCGCATCGATTTGAAGAAGCACACCGCCGATATGCTGATCAGCGACAGCGAGCTCGAGCGGCGACGCGCCGAATATCAGAAGCACGGCTTTCCATATCCGGCGAGCCAGACGCCCTGGCAGGAAATCCAGCGCGGCATCGTCGACCAGCTCTCGGCGGGGATGGTGCTCAAGCCCGCGGTCAATTACCAGCGCGTCGCCCAGACCAAAGGCGCGCCGCGCGACAACCACTAGCGCGCCGCCTGGCGCGTTGGCTGGCATCGCGGCGCGCCGCACTCGTCCCGCGAAGGACGCGGCGCGCGACGACCCGATCGGCGGCGCCGGGCGGACGCGCGGGCATAGCGGATCGAGGGAAGGCATGGTTTCAAATCCGAGCGAGCAGCCGATCGGCGAGCCGGTCGATACGCGCCCCGCCAGGCGCCCCGAACGCATCGCGCTGTCCGGCCGCGCCGTGACCCTCGTTCCGCTGAACGCCGACGCCCATGCCGACGCGATTTTCGAGGGCGCCAACGGCGGCGACAAGGATCGCGTCTGGACCTATCTGTTCGACGGCCCCTATTCCGACCGCAGCGTATTCCGCGCCAGTATCGCGGGCAAGGCGAGGTCGGAGGACCCGTTGTTCTTCGCGATCGTCGACAACGCCAGCGGCCGGGCGGTCGGCTACCAGACCTTCCTGCGCATCGAGCCGCAGCATCGGGTGATCGAAGTCGGCAATATCCTGTATACGCCCGCGATGCAGCGCACGATCGGCGCCACCGAAGCGCAATATTTGTTCGCGCGCTACGTCTTCGACGAACTCGGCTATCGCCGTTACGAGTGGAAATGCAACGACCTCAACGCGCCCTCGAAGCGCGCGGCGCTGCGCTTCGGCTTCACGTTCGAGGGCGTGTTTCGCCAGCACATGATCGTCAAGGGCCGCAATCGCGACACCGCGTGGTTCTCGATGCTCGATTCGGAATGGCCCGAGCGGCGCGCGGCGTTCGAGCGTTGGCTCGCGCCGGATAATTTCGACGCCGCGGGACGCCAGAAAATCTCGTTGACGAGACTCAATCGGGGGGCCGCGGCCTAGGCGCCGACCGTTCGGTCGAAAGCGCCCGGACGAGGGGCCGAAATCACTTCGCCGATCGCGGCCTCGCCTGGCAAATCGGCGAGTCAGGGTTCGTTAAGGTCAATTATTAGGGTTAAGTCGGCATTAAGGTGTTCGTGGCATTTTCCCCTTCGACGTAAGTATGCGCGCGCCCCGTCGGCCCGCGTCGAACGAAGGGATTATGTTATGGCGAAGTTGAAGGGCCTCATTCTCGCGGGCGGCGCGGTCCTCGCCCTTGCCGGCTCGGCCGCCGCCGCCGATTTGCTGCCGCCCCCGCCCGCGCTCGAACCGCCGCCCCCCGCCGCGGTCGAATTCAACGGCTGGTATTTGCGCGGCGACGTCGGCCTGGCCGCCAACGCCGCGACGCCGAATCTTTACAATACGCCCAATCCGCTCCCGATCGGCCTGGCCAGCGGCTACTTCACCGGCGCGCCGACGCAGAGCTTCAACAATTCGACGATTTCCTCGTCGACGAGTTTCGATCTCGGCGTCGGCTACCAGGTCAACAATTGGCTGCGCTTCGACGTAACCGGCGAATATCGCGGCGGAGCGCAGTTTCAGTCGCTCTATATGATTAACGATGCGGGGAATACCCCGGGCCCGACCCAATTGGCTGAGTTCTATCGCGGGAACATTTCCTCGCTGGTCGGCTTGGTCAACGGGTATGTCGATATCGGGACTTGGTACGGCGTCACTCCCTACGTCGGCGCCGGCGTCGGATTGGCCAGAAACACCCTTTCCGGCATGACCGATCAGGGTCTGGTCACCTTTACCAGCACCGGAACCTCGCCCAGCGGCGGCTATTTCGGCGACGGCTCCAAGACCAACTTCGCCTGGGCTTTGATGACCGGCCTCGACTTCAACGTGACGCAGAATCTGAAGCTGGAGCTGGGCTATCGCTATCTCGATCTCGGCAAGTTCGGTTCGGGCGCCTCGAACTGCTTGAACGGAACCGGGGCGGGCACCGGCTTTGCCTGCGCCGTCAACTATGTTTCCTCGAAGAACGATCTCGCCTCCTCGAAGAACGATCTCGCCTCGAACGACTTCCGCCTGGGTCTGCGCTGGATGATCGGCGAAGAGCAAGCCTATGCTCCGCCCCCCGCGCCGCTGGTGCGCAAATATTGATCGACCGCGTTTCGGGTGGAAGCGATCGAGCGGCGTCGGCCCAGTCGACGCCGCTCTTTTCTTGCATCGGGACGGCGCGCATCGCTTCCGCTCGCCAGCCGACGCAAACGCGCGCTTCAAACCTTCAAGCGCCGACGCGGCCCTGCCGCGGCGCGTCCGATGAGGGGGGCTCGAGGCGAAGCCGCAATGTCGGATAATTCCGCGCGGCGTGCGATTGATCGGGCCCGGCCGGGGCGGGCCGGGGCGTTCGTCAACCCGGCGCCGGCGTTCGGCGCGCGAAGCGCGGTCGTCTTGCTCGGCGAACCGTTCGCGGCGTACCCTGTCGTGGCGCCGCCCTTGCGGTCGGCGGGATCGCTGTCGTCCGGCGCGGCCCGTCG
>JBEKSH010000208.1:0-5774 GCA_049517235.1 Roseiarcus sp.
CTGCTTGCGGGGATCGTCGGCGGGATCGAGATATTCAAGGCCGAGCGGCCCGATCGCCGAGACCTGAGTTATGTATTCGCCGGATTTTGCCCAGTGAAAATGAGGCGTATTGCCGGGCAGGACGATGACGCTACCAGGCGGATACGCCTCCACCTTCTCGCCGTCGAACACGTCGCCGCGGCCGATATAGAAAACCCCGGACATCACGGTGTAGATTCGATCTTCGGGGTGCTTGTGCGGCATCAGCTTCACGCCGGCGGGCACCTTGACCCTGATCACATAGGGGCCAGGCTCCGAGGGGTGGCCGACGAGGATGGCGAGTCGCGCCGAAGGCGGGAAAGCCGGGAACGGCCTCCAGTCGATGTCCTCGGGCAGGACCGACCTGAAGACGGCTTGGCCTGGCAGATGGGTTCGAACCATGGCGGTCCTCCTTTTGATTCGTGGATCAGGTGTCTCCATCAACGCGGCTCAGTGCTGCCCGACTTGAACCTGCGAGCCGCATTGAGTGCGGGCACGTCACGCCGGCTGCTTCAACGTCGCGGCATCGACCGGCACCTTTCGCAGGCGCTTGCCGGTTGCCGCAAAGATTGCGTTGGCGACTGCGGGAACGACCGCCGAGGTCCCGGGTTCGCCCATTCCGCCCGGGGGCTCCGAGCTCGGGACGATATGGACCTCGATGGCCGGCGCCTCGTTCATGCGGAGCATTTGGTAGGTATCGAAGTTGGTTTGCTCCACACGGCCGCTCTTGAGCGTGATCTCACCATGGAGCGCGGCCGTGATGCCGAAGATGATCGCCCCCTCGATCTGCGCCCTTACGATATCGGGATTGACCACGGTGCCGCAATCCACCGCGCAGACGACGCGCCGGACGCGCACCGCGCCATCCGTCGAGACTTCCACTTCGGCAACCTGCGCTATATAGGTCCCGAACACGAACTGGACCGAGACACCACGGCCGACCCTCTTGGGCAAGGGCTGTCCCCAACCGGCCCTTTCCGCGGCAAGCTCGAGGACGGCCTTGGCGCGCGGCGCCTTTTCGAGAAGGGCGCGCCGATAGGCGACCGGATCTTGCTTCGCCGCGGCGGCGAGTTCGTCCACGAAGCTTTCGGTCACGAAGACATTGTGCGACGGCCCGACGCTGCGCCAGAAGGCGGTCGGAATGCCCGGCGGCTCCACCCGCAAATACTCGACATGCAGGTTCGGGAGCGCATAGACCAGATTGATCGCGCCCTCCGTGGTGTCGGGGTCGAGACCATTGTTGAACGCCGGAGGGAGAAATCTCGCGAGGATCGAGGAACCCGCGAAGCGATGAATCCAGGCGACCGGCAGCCCTGACCCATCGAGACCGGCAGACAGCCGGTCGTAGAAATAGGGCCGATACATGTCGTGCTGGATGTCTTCCTCACGCGTCCACACGACCTTGACGGGGCCATCGACCTGCTGGGCGATCTGGACTGCGCGAATGACGCCATCGACTTCGAGCCGCCGTCCGAAGCCGCCGCCGATCAGATGATTGTGGACCTCGACCTTGTCCAGCGGCAGGCCCGTGACCTTGGCCGCCGCCGCTTGGGCTCTCGCGATGACCTGGCTGCCGACCCAGACTTCGCAGCCGTCCTTGCGCACGTGGACTGTGCAGTTCATCGGCTCCATTGCGGCGTGCGCGAGAAATGGAACGTGGTAGATCGCTTCGATCTTGGTGACGGCGCTCGCCATGGCCTTGTCGGTATCGCCGATATTCTGCGCAACCGGCCCCGAATTGAGCGTCGCCCTTCCGAGCTCAGCCGCGATCTCGGCCGTGTCGAGCTTGGCATGCGGACCGTCGTCCCATTCGATCACCAGGACCCGCAACCCCTTCGCGGCAGCCCCCATATGGTCGGCGACGACGGCCACTGCGTCTTCGAGCCGCACGATCTGGTGCACGCCCTTGACGGCCTTGGCCGCGGTATCTTCAACGCGCTTCACACGGCCGCCGAAGACAGGCGACTGCGCGAGGGTCGCGATCTTCACTCCGGGCGGCCGGGCATCGATGCCGAACACGGCCGTTCCGTTGACCTTCGCGGGAGTGTCGAGACGCTTGGCCGGCGTGCCGATGAGCTTGAAGTCCTCCGGTCGCTTGAGCACGATGCTCTCAGGGACGGGCATGCGAGCCGCGTCGGCGGCGAGCTTGGCATATGCGATGCTCCTCCCTGTCGGCGGGTGAAGAACTTCACCGCTCTGAGCGCGGCAGGACGCCGCACCGACATTCCAGCGCTTTGCCGCCGCCGATACGAGCATGGTTCTCGCAACCGCACCGGCTTGGCGCAGCGGCTGCCAGGCCGCGCGTATCGCCGTCGAGCCGCCCGTTGCCTGCACGCCGGCGATCAAGGGGTTGCCGTAGAGCTTGTCGTCAGGTGGGGCATGCTCCAGCCGCACCTGCTTCAACTCCACCTCCAATTCTTCGGCGATCAGCATCGGGATCGCCGTATAGGTGCCCTGTCCCATCTCGACATAGGGCATGGTCAGGATGATCTGCCCGTCACCGCCGATGCAGATGAAGGCGTCCGGCGCGAAGCCGTCGGCGCCGGCCGCCTCGGCTTTGCCGTTTGCGAATGGCAAGCTCAGGCTCAGCATCAGGCCACCGCCGGCGGCCGCTCCGGCTCGCAGAAAGCTGCGCCGGGAGAGAGCGTTAGCCGATGGCGACCGGCTCGGGCCGGCGGCCGGGGGAGCAAGGTGATCGAGGAGCATGGTCAGCCTCCCTGTCCGCTCGATTGCGCGGCCTGCTTGATCGCTTCACGAATGCGGACATAGGTCCCGCAGCGGCAGATATTGCCGGACATGGCCTCGTCGATATCGGAATCCGTCGGACGAGGATTGCTTGCGAGGAGCGCCGAAGCGGACATGATCTGGCCCGACTGGCAGTAGCCGCATTGAACCACCTCCCGGTCGAGCCAGGCCTTCTGGATCTTGGCGCCCGCCGGCGTCGCGCCGATGGCTTCGATCGTCATGATGTGCGACTTGCCGATGCTGTCGATGGTGGTAATGCAGGAGCGCGTCGCGACGCCGTCGATATGCACGGTGCAGGCGCCGCATAACGCCATGCCGCAACCGAATTTTGTGCCGGTCATGCCAAGCACGTCGCGCAGCACCCAGAGCAGTGGCGTGTCGCCGTCGACATCCACCGTATGTGCGGTTCCATTGACTTGGATGGTAAAGGCCATGTGCCCTCTCCCTTCTGTTCGCTTTGACACGCGCGACCCGTCGGTCACGCGTGGACGTTTGCTTGCGGGTTCAAACGAGATTGATCGTGACGTCGATGTTGCCGCGCGTGGCCTTGGAGTATGGGCAGAGCTGCTCGGTGTCCGCGATCAGCTGCTCCGCGACCTTGCGTTCCAATCCCGGCAGGCTGACATTGAGACGTACGCTGAGGAAGTAATCATCGTTGCCCGCGAGATGCAGATCTATCTCGGTATCGATGGCGACCTCGGGCAGCGCAATTTTGCGCTTGCGCGCGGCAATCGCCATCGCGCTCTCGAAGCATGCCGACCAGCCGGCCGCGAACAGCTGCTCGGGGTTGGTGCCGATGCGTGGCGAGCCGGGCCGCGCCAGCGTGACGTCGAGTCGACCGTCGGAGCTGCGCGACACGCCGTTGTCGCGGCCGCCGGTGGTGTGGGTTTTCGCGGTGTAGATCACCTTGCCAGGCGCCCCGGTGGTATGTTCTTTCTCAAGTTGTGACATGGCTTGCGTCCTTGCTTGTTCAACTCGTTCTTGCGCCGGTGGCGCGTTTATCGCGCGATCAGCCTTCGGCCACTTTCATGATCGCCTCGGCAAAGGCCTGGGGCGCTTCCTGCGGGAGGTTGTGTCCTATGCCGCCTTTGACCGTGCGGTGCTCGTATTTGCCCACGAACTTCTTGGCATAAGCGTCGGGCTCCGGATGTGGCGCGCCATTGGCGTCGCCTTCCATCGTGATGGCCGGCACTGCGATCAGCGGAAACTCGGCGAGCCGCTTTTCCAGATCGTCATATTTCGACTCGCCTTGCGCCAAGCCCAGCCGCCAGCGATAATTGTGTATGACGACGGCGACGTGATCGGGATTTTCGAAAGCTGCGGCGCTGCGATCGAAAGTGGGATCATCGAAGTTCCACTTCGGCGAAGCCAACTGCCAAATGAGCTTCGAAAAATCGTGTCGGAATTTTGTGTATCCTTCGCGGCCACGCTCGGTGGCGAAATAATATTGGTACCACCATTGCAGCTCGGCCTGCGGCGGCAACGGTCCCTTGCCCGCGGCTTGGCTGCCGATCAGATAGCCGCTGACGGAGACCAGCGCCTTGCAGCGCTCCGGCCAGACCGCCGCGACGATGTTGGCCGTCCGCGCGCCCCAATCAAAGCCGCCTATCGTCGCCTTCTCAATTTTGAGGGCGTCCATCAGATTGATGAGATCGACAGCGACCACCGACTGCTGGCCGTTGCGCACCGTGTCATTCGACAGGAAGCGCGTCGTGCCGTAGCCGCGCAGATAAGGCACGATCACCCGGTAACCCGCCGCGGCCAGCAACGGTGCAACGTCGACATAGCTGTGAATGTCGTAGGGCCATCCATGCAGCAGAATGACCGGAGAGCCATTGACGGGGCCGGCTTCGGCATAGCCGACATTCAAGGTGCCGGCGTCGATCTGTTTGAGTGGGCCGAATGAGGCGGGTGTCCCGGGCTTAACCGCCGGCAGACTCGACGAATTGGTTTGCGCCGATGCAGAAACTGTCAGGCCGAGCTCGGCTGCGGCAAAGGCCAGAGCCGCTGCGCCGACGAAGCAACGTCGGTCTTGATCGATATGTTCGACTATCTTTGTCATGGCCGTGTCTCGCTCTTTCAATGACTGTTTCAACTTGAGTTTTTGCGTGCGAGGCGCTGTTTGAGGTCGCTAGATGTGCGAGCCGGGCGCTCTCGGACGTTCACTTCATTGCCTGCGTTGATTGCCAGAATTTGAGGATCGCCTCTGTCAATTCGCCAGGGCATTCCTCGGGGAGAAAGTGGCCACACTCTGGACCGATCGGGCCGCCTTGCACGTGGTCTCCGGACGAAGCGATGGTCGCGCGCAGCGCATCTCCGACCCCGTCGGATCCGCCGAGTGCCAAAACGGGCATTGTCAACCGCTTGGCCGCGCGCGCCTTCGCCTGCGCCAAGCCTTTGTCATTGAAGTTTGCCCGGTACCAATCAAACCCAGCGCGCATGGCTCCAGGCGCGGAATACTGACGCGTATATTCGTCGATAGCGGCCGAATCTATCGCGTAGGATCGCGTGCTCTTGGTCGCGAAAATCCAGGTGAGATAGGCTCGTTCGCGCCCTTCGACCAGGATCTCCGGCAGATCGTTCAGCCGATTGAACCCGAATTGCCAGCTCTTCAGATTCGTCGCGTCGCTCGGAATCGCGGCCGGAGGAGCCGGAATGAGTCCGGGAATCAGCACCTCGGTCAGAACCAGTCGTTTGACGTCCGCTGGATAATTCACGGCGTGGGCATGTGCGATCCAGGACCCGATGTCATGGGCGACGATGTCAATTCCTCCGGGGGTCGCGAGATTGGTCGCTTCGAGGAACTCGTGGAGATCGCGTGCGGCGGTGTCGAGATCGTAGCCGTCGGCTGCCTTCTCGCTTTCGCCGATACCGCGAGGGTCGAGGATAACAACGCGGCGGCCCGCCTGGACCAGCAGAGGCACGACCTTTCGCCAGGCAATCCAGCTCTCGGGCCATCCCGGGATCAGCAACACCGGATCGCCAGTTCCCGCGGTCACGTAGTGAAAGCG
>JBEKSH010000209.1:0-5773 GCA_049517235.1 Roseiarcus sp.
ATAGTGAAGGCCTGATCCTTCTCTATGTCGGTGACGCGCCAGTATGCGCCACCGTTCGGACCGGTCCTCTCTTCAATGGATGCAGTGAGGCTATACCCCTCGCGAAGTGCGACCTCCCAAATTACGTCTTCTGGCCTCCAACCGGGGAGCAGCGTGTCGGCAAAGGCCTCGAGCTGTGTGGAGTAGGCCTCTGCGCTCTTGGTCTCAACACCAATCCACCGACGCGTTGAGGAGGCCCTCATCGACAAAACACGCAACCCAATTGCAGGGCGCTCCTGTTGCGCTATTACCTTTTTCGTGCGCTCCCTGCCGATGTCCGCAATCGACTGCATGCCGATGGCGGAGGCAAACTGCCCCGCTGGCGACCGCGTATCGATTGGCTCCCGCATCTGCACGAGCAAAGCCTGACGATCCCCGCCATCCTCGGTGTTTTGCTGGATGACCGCATCCGCAGTTGCACCCGATCCCGCAAAAAAATCTAACACGATATCACCCGAGTCCGGCTCGGTCGCAATTTCGAGCATCTTCCGGATCAAACGTGTCGGTTTGGGGTGTCAAATGGCGTATCGCCGCCGAACAAGCCTTTAAGTTCAGAAACTGCCTCTCGGGTAGAACCAACGTCCTTTGCGAACCAAATCGACTCCGGACTGCGGCCCTCTAAGTTCTTCAGATATATCTTCCTTATGATGCGTGTCTCGTCCGCCGAAAATATGATTTCGCCGGAATCAATCTTCTTTTGAATCGTTTGCTTGCTCCATCTCCATCCGTTTTTTGGTGGGTTGATCGTTTTTCCGGACGGTGTCTGAATCGGGAAGATTAGATTGCGTCGATACAGAGCATTGCGAACGTCGCCCGCGCGCCAATCCCCATTCGGATCTTTGTCAGGATTAGAGTAGTTCTTGTTATGCTCCTCGGTGCGAGATAGAGAGCCAATTTCAAATTCGTCCGATTTTCTATAGACTAGAATATAGTTGTGCTGCAACGAAACACGTCCAATATACCCTTTTGGCTGAACACTGTGTTGCCAAACGATCGAACCGATTTTGTTTTCTTCACCAAATATCTGATCCAAGAGGAGGGTGAGATCGGTTATTTCGGTATCATCGATAGTGACAAACAGCACCCCATCTTCTCGTAGCAATTGTCTTGCTAGGGACAGCCGTGGATACATCATCGATAGCCAGGACGAATGGAAACGCCCATTCCGCTCGGTCTGGCTGCTCAGATAGTCGCCATTTCCATTCTTCTGGCCAGTGATCCGCAGATAATGATCCAGCGGGTCGGCGAAATTGTCCGGATACACAAAATCGTTGCCCGTGTTATAAGGCGGATCAATGTAAATGAGCTTCACACGCCCGAAATAGGAGCGATAGAGCACCTTCAGCACTTCAAGGTTTTCGCCTTCGATAAACACATGCTGCGCGTCGTCGAAATCGATACTAGCAGTGCGGTTGGGAGCAAGCGTCGCGCGCGTCGGGGCTTGGAGCATTGCGATGGCGTCTCGCTTGCCCGCCCATGAGAAACTGTAGCGTTCCGGGCTCGTCTCAGCGGCGTCGCCAACAAGGGATTTCAGCTTGTCGAGGTCGAGCTTGCCTTCGGCGAACGCTTCCGGCGCGGCGTCCCGCAGCCTCGCCAACAGCTCGGCCTTGAAGTCCGGGGAGGCGTCGGCGACGCGCTCGGGCCTGACCGCTGTCGACGTTTTCTTCGTATTGTCCTCCATCAACATCTTCTCTTCATGGATCGCGGTCGCCGCCCGCCCTGCGCCCGGACGGCGCAACCCGAATCAGCGAGCACATTGCGACCCCGCTGGTTCCCTGCGCCACCCTAGAGCAAAGCCCTGAGAAGCGGAATTCGGTTTGTGGATTAGCGGGAACCGATATGGGTTGCGGCGGCATTTTTCTAAGTCTCGCTCTTTGCTCATCCCTTTGAGAGAGACTCATATTTCGCGGCTTGTTAAGGTATCAAGGCAAATCCCTAGCTTCCTTAGGCCAGTGCCACACACGGACTCGCCGCCCGCGGTCGATCTCCCCAGGAGCCCCCCATGCCCGACTTCCCCTACCGCACCGCGCTGATCGTCGGCGCCGGCGCCGGCGTCAGCGCGGCGCTGGCGCGCCGTCTTTCGGCGCTCGGCGTCAAGGTCGGCCTCGCCGCGCGCGATGTCGGCAAGCTCGCGCCGCTGATCGAGGAGACCGGCGCGACGGCGTTCGAGGCGGACGCCGGCCACGCCGATTCCATCGCCGCGCTGTTCGAGCAGGCGACGAATCGGATCGGCGAGCCCGAAATCGTCGTCTATAACGCCGGCCTGCGCGTCCAGGGCCCGCTCGCCGACCTCGATCCGGCCGTCGTCGAGCGGGCGATCCTGGTCACCGCGTTCGGCGGTTTCCTGGTCGCGCAGCACGCCGCGCGGCAAATGGTTCCGCGCGGGCGCGGCGCGATCCTGTTCACCGGCGCATCAGCCAGCGTGAAGGGCTTCGCGCTTTCGGCGCCGTTCGCGATGGGCAAGTTCGCGCTGCGCGGCCTCGCGCAAAGCGCCGCGCGGGAGCTCGGGCCGAAGGGCATCCACGTCGCGCATTTCGTCATCGACGGCGGGGTCCGCTCGAATCTTCGGCCCGATCCGCCCGAGCGGCCCGACAGCCTGCTCGACCCCGACGCGATCGCCCAGACCTATGTCGCCGTGTTGGCGCAGCCGCGCAGCGCGTGGTCGCTGGAGGTCGAGCTGCGCCCGTGGGTCGAGCGCTTCTGAGGGGGCAAAGAGCGACCGGGACGGTCGCGGTCCCAGGACGCTGGGAGCGCGGGCGTCCCGCCCGCCCTTGTGAACCGCGAGAGCGGCCTTCGGGCCGCTTCGCTCAGCAAAGGGACAAGTGAGCCAAAAGCCAGCGCCGCGCGCAGCGGTCAAGGTTCGCGAAGCGACCGCGCAGCCGCTTGACCTTGACGGCGAGCACGGCGATGGCATGCCGCCCTAAAGAGGGCGGCGCCCCGCGAGCAGCCCGTAATCTTCCGGCGCCGCCGCGCGATGATCTGGCGAGCAGGCCAGGAGGCCAAGAGATCGCCATGGTGAATAGCCCGCATCCGTCTCCGTCAGGCGCCGCATCGAAGCTCGACGCCTATTTGCGCCTGCGGAGGCTGAAGAACGCCGGCCTCCTCCTGCTGGCGCTGGCGGCGGTCGGCGCGCTGGTGGGCGCCGGGGGCTACCTCCAATCGTCGGCCCGAACAGGAAATTGGGGCTTCGGTCCGGACTGGCGATGCAGCCTGCCCGGCAAGGGCGGACCCATCTGCATCAAGCATCCGGTGAAGGCGGACAATTAGCCGCCGCCTCCGAATGATCGTCCTCACGCCGCCGTCGATTCTATTTTATAGAAACATTTTCTGGACATTCCAGATTTTCCGGCGCATCCTGTCGGGCGGTTGAATTTGCTGCGCGAGGAGAAACGAGGCGGCCTTGGGAGGCCGGAGGACAGGCTTTGGCGGCGGGCCGGGCGGCGATTTGGAGAGAATTTCATGATTCCAAATTTTTTCGGCCGCAACCCCTTGATATCCCCCGATTCCGCCAAATAAAAGGAGATTATAACCTTGACAAAAGCGGATCAAGATATAGGGTTGGCGGGACAGGCCGGCGCTAATCAGATTTTTCAGAAGAACGCGATTTTGCGCGACGTTCTCCCTCTTGGGAGCGCCGCGTCAATTCCTCCTTCTTCGCCTTCTTCGCGGCACGAGCCTTATCTTGGGCGCGCTGTCCGGGTGTGGGACGCGGGACGCCCTTTTTCTCTGCCTCGATGTGCTGTGCAAAGAGGAGTTTCTGACCTTCGGTTAAGAACGGGGGAACGTGTTTCTCTGGAGGATTATGTAGAGGGGGTGGGGAAAGTTTTGGTGGCTTTGGCCAATAGTGCTCTTTTAGGCGACCTTGCCTCAATGCTATCTCGTGATTGAGAAATTCAAGCCATTCCATCGTGTAAGCAAAATATGATAGTTGTTCATCCAAAAGGTTTGCGCTGACATGCCTGTAATGGTGAAAGAATTCTGCGCTCGCATCAAATTCCGAGTTTTCAAGGTCCGCAAAAAACAAACCGGCCCGGCGGTGAGAGCCGGAGTCGGCCCAGTTGCAATGAGCATATTGGTTCCGAATGACGGCGCATTTGGAGACCATAGCGCGGCATGTCTCGAACGCATCGGAGAGGCCCAATTCTTTGCATTCTTGGAGGATAATGCTTTGGGCGAAATCCACTCGCGCAGACGACGCGCGGGTTTGATATACTGTGGCGAGGAAAGGTCCTAGGAGGTTCAGCGCGTGGCCCGCATTGCGGCATACCGAGAATTCTATCTCGCCGTATGCGAGAACGATCCTCCCGATAATCGCAGCAAGTTTTGGATGGCGGTCTAACGCAGGATTGATTCTAGATTTGAATTTTTCCGCCATGGGAGAAAGCCTTTGAAGGAAAAATCATCTGATAGAGCACATCCCGACATCGCGACAAAGATTATGGCCGCCATGGTCCGCATGCCGCCAAAGCCGCATGAGGAAATGAAGCTGCGGAAGTCTAAGGCGCTGGAACGGCCAGAGTCGAATCCGCCACGAAAGCGCGGGCGACCGCCAAAGCGCATTTAGAATGGTGGCGACCTTTGTTGCCGGCCCAAGCGCCACATCGCTTCGGTTCGAGATTCAAAACTCGCGTCCAGTTGATTTATTGGACCTGACGGGTGCGCTTAGTGCGCTTGGCGAGGCTTATCAGGATTACGTAACAAAAAGCGGTTTTGATGTTGAGCGCGGAAATGTGCGGCTGTCCATCCGGGAGATACGTACCGGCAGCATAATTGCCGACTTGGCCTCGATCGCGGACCAAGCATCTTTCGTTTTAGATCATATAGACGTAATCGCTGGCTTTGCAGCGAGCTTCAATGACATTTTGCAACGATTGCTATTAGTTCCTGCATCCGGCTCCCCGCAAATTCCGACTAAGCGAGAAGCGGCTCAGGCAATCGCCGTTATGGAACCGATTGCGAAGGACGGCGGAGCACAGCTTTTTCTCAACGTTGCTGGTGACCTTCACATAAATCACAATTACAATTCTCAGCAAGCGAACGCGATTCAAAACTCTGCGCACCGACTGCTGGGGCCTTCGCTTCCAGTAAACCAAATTTATCAGGATCAAATCCTCGCTTTATATCAGGTGCGCGGGGATGCGAGCTCAATGGTGGGGGACAAAGGAATAATTGAAGGTATTGCTCCAAATCCTGCAAAACTTTTGTTTGCAAGCGAACAGGTCAAGAACCAAGTAGTTGGACAGCCCGAAAACCCGTTTCAAAAACTGTTTATTGTTGATGTGGAGGCGCGCGCAACGGAGGGAAAGGTGCGCCTCTATCGCGTTTTGGCAGTGAAAAGCGTTATTGATCGCGATTGATATTATCGCGGGCTACGCGCGCTTTCTGTTTAGATGTGGGCTTCGTTAGTTCGCCGATATGTCAATCGCTTTCCAGTGATGCCAGCCGCGATCCTTGAAACGCGCTCTTTGTCCTCGATACCAAGCGCCGAGCGATTGCTGTGGCGGAAATCAAATTCCGCGACATAGCGGTGAAGGTGCTTCTCTTTGCAGTGCTGATAGACGCCCTTCATGCCGCGTTTGAACACGCTGTAGTAGCCTTCCGCCGAGTTGATATTGACCTTGGTTCCGGTCGCGCGATCGGTGTAGCCCCATTCCTCGCGCCCATGATCGACCGAGTCGTGTTGAGCGAAATGCTCGCCTAGAGCGTGATGATATCAGGCTTGTCCATAGCCGGC
>JBEKSH010000210.1:0-5741 GCA_049517235.1 Roseiarcus sp.
CAGCGTGCGCGTGTCGGATCCGATATCCGGGTTCCCCGACATCCAGAACGTCATTGTGTAGTTCCGGCCGGCGATCGTGCCGATCGTCTGTTCGACTCCGCCGAGAGTATTGCCGTTCATATCGATGCTGTGGGTCCCGTCTTGCGCCTGCCAATAGCCGTTGATCCAATCAACGCTCGGTGAATTGCCAGGCCCAAACACCGTCCAGTCTCCAATATTCGTATCGCCCGCGTAGACGGTTGTGAAGCCGCCTAACCCGGCGTCGCCAGTGCCGGACTCGAAACTGCCGTTTGTGACGAGATTCGCCGAACTCGGCGACGCGCCTCCAAGCCACGCCACCGATGCGGCAATCGCAAGCGCTTTCCGGTTCATGTTGGGTTCCTCTTTCCCGAAAGAAATCGTCACAACATGACGCTGTCGCCCGCCGCGCTAAACGTCATCTGTTTTCCAGCATCGTTCGAACTTTAAGGAAAGTCAAGGCTCCGTCTGGCTTGCGAAATATTCGCTTGCTGATTGGATTGCGGCGACAGTGTAATTATTACAAGGGAGCGCGAACGAAAGCCAAACGTCGCGCCAGAGGCGCGCAGACGGCGATAAGATAGCGCACTGCCATCGTAGTTCCGTAATTAGCGATTCTGTCGCCGCAATCCGTCATTCCCGCGCCTTCGGGGCGTGCCTCCGCTTCACCTTGGCGACCCCCACGAGGATCTCCTGGAGGGCGGCGATCGCCGCCGTCTCGGCCGCGGTCAAAGGCTGTTCGGGATGAAAATGCGCGAGCAGCACCCCCAGCGCGTCGCCAATGCGGCCGAGCTGTTTGCCGTAGGTGCCGACGTCGGACAGCACCGCCTGCTCGACGTTCGGGTCGCTCGATTGACCCAGGTTGATATTGATCAGTCCGAACTGACTTCCAATCGGACTGAGGAACGCCGTCCACGGGTTGATCGACTGAACGACATCGCCCGACAGCGGCAGCTTGAACGTCGGCATGCGCCCTCCTTCGGTCTTTCGCCCTCGCTCGGGTAGGCTCGGCATCGCGAAACACGATGATGGCGCACTATTACAAGAATGCGCGGACGAACGCCAAGCGTCGGGCCGGCGCGCGGGCGGCGATAAAATGGTGTGCAATCGCTGCAATTCGTCGTTCGTAACTGCCCGCGCCGCGGCGGTGGGGCGTTGCCAAAGTCCGTCGAAAGCGACAGTGTAAGCCTCGCCAAGGCCGTCATCCGGCGGATGTCGGGTCTCAGGAGCTATCGATGGCTATCAAAAACTTCGCTATCGCGATTGTCGCCGTTCTGACGCTTTGTTCCGGCGCTCGGGCTCAAGGCTATTCGACCCCGGCCGAACAACGCTACAACCCCTATAGCGCCAATTTGCCGGCATGCGACGATCCCGGCGTGCTGGCGATGATCAGCAGCCGGTTTGCGAAAAAGGAGTCGGAATACTGGAGCTCCCCGCTGCAAATCGCCGGCTATGACCGTGTTCGGGAGATTGGATTTCGCTCGAACGGTCCCGGCTATATCCCGCGCCGTTATTGCGTCGCGCGCGCCCAGGTGAGCGATCTCAAGCCGCGCCCGGTCGTCTACGCCATCGGCGAGGGAGAGGAGATTCTCGGGCTTGGCTTCTTCGGCGTGGGCTATGGCGTCGAGTGGTGCGTCGTCGGGCTCGACCGCAATCTCGCTTACGCCCCGGGATGCCAGGCGGTGCGCCCGATCATTGACGCCGATATCGTCGGCGAAAAAGGCATGCAGAAGATCATGCGGGATTTGTCGAGAACGGTGAAAGCGAACGAATAGACGGCCGCGTCCGCTCCGCGTATCGCTGACAGCGCACTTTAGTTATGCGTGAATCCGGCCTACGAGCCCCGACGCGCGGCGCTCGCGGCGACGAGTTTGGGCGGCTTGCCGGAAGGCGCGCGGCGCGGCGTTTTGCAACATGCGGCGCATGCGGTGGGCGTAATACTCGACGCCCCGTTCGGATTCCGCGCCGCCAGACGCGGCGCGGCCGTCGTAAATGACGCCCGCCGATCGAATCTCACGCGAGTTCGAGCGCGCGCGCAGCCAGCGCTACGACGCGCGGAATGGGCTTCGCGCCCTGTTCGTAATAGGCCACCATGCGGCGGCTGACGCCCAACGCGCGAGCCGCCGCGTCGAGCGTATAGGACTTGCGTTCGCGCCACCGTTTGAACGCATCCGGCGACATGGTGACGCCCGCCTGCTCTTGCGCGAGCCGCCAAAGCGTATCGGCCGACATGTCGATCTCATCGGACCAAACGACGTCGGCTCCGTGCTCGCCAACGCGCACGCCGCCAAACAATTCCGGCGACCGGCGCAACGGCTCGTAGACGCGGAACTTCCCGATAAGACCGGACACGTCGACGCGGCTTTCCTCCGCCCTGTCCCACTGGATTCTCAGGGTCAAGGGCTCCTTGCCGGCCGTCACGGCGACGATGCGCGGCAAGCTCTTCTTCGGCATGGTCAACCTCGCTCGTTGAGTTCCACCCATTTCAGGGCGAGCATTTCCCGATGGGTTTGCGCCCACGCCAGCGCCTCGGCGATCTCGGTTGGCCGAGCTTCCCCGGCAATCACCGTCAAGTCCGAAATCCGCACGAGAACCTGAAAGTCGGGCGCGACAATATGGAAGTGCGGCGGGCGGTGATCATCGGCATACATCCGCACGCTGACCGAGCCGAAGCGTTGCAATGTCGGCATAAATGCCTGTCAATCGTCATAGCGTAACAATATCTGTCAAACTTCACAATGCAACTATTGCACTATTTCAAGAAAGATTCAAGGCTTTAAGGACACCCTATTGAAGGCCCACCGACAGCTCACCGACAGCGCGACAGCTTCCTGTCGACATTCTCTTTCTGAAAATCGAAATTCGTGATACAAAAGACGGCCTGCTTTCCCAAACGAGGGCGATCGCCTTGAACGAAGCCGCCAATTCCTCCCGTCCCCCTAAGCGCCGGCTCACCGCGCAGGACCGCGCCGACCGGCGGATGCGGATTTTCGCACGGTTGCAGGAGGGCTGGTCCTACGAGGCGATCGCGCAGGAAGAGAATCTGACGCGCGAGCGCATTCGCCAGATCGCCGCGGAAACCCTCAGCGGACGGGCGATCGATCCGAACCGGCAGCACCTGCGCCTGCAGATCGCCCGGCTCGAACCGGCGTTGCGGCTCGCCGCCCAGCAGGTCGCGGCGGGCGATCTTCGCGGCGTCGACCGGCTGATCCGGGTGCTCGACCGGCTCGACAAATATCAGGGCGCGGCCGCCATGGCCGGAGACGCGCGCCGCGACGACGCCGCCTACGAAAAGCTGATGGCCAAGCTCGGCCGGATGGCCGAGCGCCACGACGCCGCCCGCGCGGCGGCGGCTGCGACGACTGCCGGGGACCCTCCCGCCGGCTCGCCGGCGCCGGCCGTGGCGGGCGGCGAGGCGGAAAACGCGATTTCCAAATTTTTTTCGTCGCAAGGCGTTGAAAACAAACGATTCGGCCAAGAATAAATTTGCGAAAATTTGGTGGCGACGACGCCGGCCTATTGAAAACAAAGGGATTTTTCGAAGGCGCTTGGACCCGATTCGCGCTACAGGCGCGCTTTGCAAGGTTTTTGCAAATCCGCCCGGCGCGGGCGAACGGGCGCCGCCGCGCGCGCCGCGCTTCTTCTTGCGCCGACCCGGCAAAGCTGCTAGCACCCGCCACTTCGCGCGTGGGAGAGCGCCCGGTCGCCAGCCGGGGAACGCTCGCACCACGCCACTGCAACCGGCGCCTCCGTCGCTTGAGAAAGCGGCTCGGGCGCCTCTTTGGAGCAGCCTCCATGGCCAAGAAGATAACCGGCTACGTCAAACTGCAGGTGCCGGCGGGCGCCGCCAATCCTTCCCCGCCGATCGGTCCGGCGCTCGGTCAGCGCGGCCTCAACATCATGGAATTCTGCAAGGCCTTCAATGCGCGCACCGCGCAGATCGAGAAGGGCACACCGATTCCGGTGGTGATCACCGCTTATCAGGACCGCTCGTTCACCTTCGAGATGCGCAACGCGCCGGTCACCTTCTTCCTGAAGAAGGCGGCGGGCCTGAAGATCGGCAAAAAGCCCGCTTCGGGCGCCAAGACGCCGGGCCGCGGCTTCGTCGGCAAGGTGACCAAGGCGCAGGTTCGCGAGATCGCCGAAAAGAAAATGCCCGATCTCAATTGCGCGACGGTCGAAGCGGCGATCGCGATGATCGAAGGCTCCGCCCGTTCGATGGGCCTCGAGGTGGTGGGGTAAGCGATGACTCACGCAAGCAAGAGAATCGTCAAGGCGCGCCACGCCGTCGAGCGCACCAAGCTCTACAAGCTCGACGAAGCCGTTAAGCTCGTCAAACAGGGCGCGACCGCCAAATTCGACGAAACCGTCGAACTCGCGCTCAATCTGGGCGTCGATCCCAAGCACGCCGACCAGATGGTGCGCGGCGTCGTCAACCTGCCCAACGGCACGGGCCGCGTTCTGCGCGTCGCGGTGTTCGCGCGCGCCGCCAAGGCCGACGAGGCGAGGGCGGCGGGCGCCGATGTCGTCGGGGCCGAGGATCTCGTCGCGGCGGTCAGCGGCGGCGAGATCAATTTCGATCGCTGCATCGCGACCCCGGATATGATGCCGCTGGTCGGTCGGCTCGGCAAAGTGCTCGGCCCGCGCGGCCTGATGCCCAATCCCAAGGTCGGCACTGTGACGATGGACGTCGCCGCGGCGGTCAAAGCCTCCAAGGGCGGCGCCGTCGAGTTCCGCGTCGAGAAGGCCGGCATCGTGCAGGGTTCGGTCGGCAAGGCCTCGTTCGGCGAGGCCCAGCTCGCCCAGAACATCCGCGCCTTCGTCGACGCGGTGGCCAAGGCCAAGCCGGCGGGCTCGAAGGGAACCTATCTCCAGCGCGCCGCGATCTCCTCGACGATGGGGCCGGGCGTCAAGCTCGATCTTTCCACGCTCGCGACGGCCGGCGCCGTCGGCGCCTGATTCGTTCCGTCCGTTCAATGCGGCCCCGCGCTTACGAGTCAGCGCGGGGCCGCCTCGTTTTAGGCCGGCGCCGCGGTTTGCGCCGCGGCGGGGCCGCGTTTGATCAAAGCGAGAATCGCGCGACGGGCGGGGCCCTCGACAATCGCGAAATTCGCGGCGGCGACGGCCAGCGCGGCCGCGACGACCAAGGCGAGAGGCGCTTGGCGGCCCCAGTAATAGGCGAAGGCGCGCATGACGATCTCATGGGTCATGTAGAGCGAGAAGCTGATCTGGCCGAGCCAGACGAGCCAGCGCGCGCTCAACGCCTGGCCGAACCATCCGCGCGCCGGGGCAAGCACGGCGAAGGCGATCGCGAACAGAAAGCACGAGCCGGAGACCATCAGCCACAGATGCGACAGGTTGGGCAGCAGCCGGCCGATCGCGTCGCTGAACACGGATATCCACGCGACAAGCAACGCCAGCAAGGCGCCTTCGGCGCAGGTCCACTGGCGTTTCGATAGCGACATGGGGATGATAAAGCGCTCGTAGCCGCGATAGGCGCACATGCCCAGCACGAATTCGAAGCCTCGCGCCACGGGTTCGCAATAGGCGATTTGATAGAGGCTCAATTCATTGGCGCGCGAGCCGCCGAACGGCAGGCCCATCGCTTGCGCGCCAAGGTAGGCCGCAAAGGCGAGGAGCGCGGCAAGCGCGAGCTTCTTAGGCCAGTCGGCGCGGAAATTCGCCAGCAAGAGCGGAAAGGCGAGATAGAAGAACATTTCCGT
>JBEKSH010000211.1:0-5732 GCA_049517235.1 Roseiarcus sp.
GTCGGCATGCGCGCCCGCGGCACGCCGTTTCGAGGTGTCTTGTTCGCAGGGCTAATGATCGGCGCGGAGGGGCCCAAACTTATCGAATACAACGTTCGCTTCGGCGATCCGGAAGCGGAGGTCGTGTTGGCGCGGCTGGAGAGCGATCTCCTTGAGCTGTTGCTTGGGTGCGCGCAGGGGCGCCTGCCGCTGGCGGCGCCGCAATTCTCACACGAGGCGGCTCTGACCGTGGTGCTCGCGGCGCACGGCTATCCCGGCACGGTCGCGGAGGGCTCGGAAATCCGAGGAATCGAAAAAGCCTCCGGGCTTCCTGGCGTAACGATTTACTATGCTGGCGTTCGCAGGGAAGGCGCACGACTTCTGGCGAACGGCGGACGGGTCCTCGCTGTCACCGCCAAGGGCGAGAGTGTGGGGCAGGCGCAATCGCGCGCCTATGCGGCGGTGGATGCCATCGACTGGCCGGAAGGCTTCTGTCGCCGCGACATTGGCTGGCGAGCCATTGCACGCGAACGCGGCGCCTAAGCTGCGTTGCCGCTTAGGTCCTAGAAAGCCAAGCAAGCTTGGAAAGCTTGCTGAGGCGGCTGGTGCGCCGCGCCGATACGACACGAGTTCCTCGCCGGGATGAATTTCCTGTCCGAGGAGGCTCGTACGATGCGATAAATCCCCTGTTCGCGTTTCTTTGAGGATTGGAATGGAGTCAAGGAGGCACAACGCCGGGCGACCTTCTTCACCCTCTCTCGCCATAGCCCTTGGGGGCGGTGGAGCGCGCGGCATCGCGCATATCGCCATACTCGAAGCTCTTGACGAATTGGGCGTGAGGCCCGTGGCGCTCTCCGGCACATCGATAGGCGCCATAATCGGCGCCGCATACGCCTCGGGAATCGAAGCCAAACAATTGCGCGCTCATACGCTCGCCGTCATGCGCAATCGGTCGGAAGTGATGGCCAAACTATTGAGGGCGCGCGTCGGCCGTTTCACCGACCTTGTGCTGCGCGGGCACGCAAATCCGATGTTGCTCGACGCCGAAATTTTCCTTGATCTTTTTTGGCCCGATGCGGTTCCGGAACGTTTTGAGGATCTGATGATCCCGCTTCAGGTCGTCACAACGGACTTCCGCAACCGTTGCGAGGCGATTTTTTCGTCCGGGTCGCTGGCGCCGGCGGTTGCTGGGTCAATGGCGATTCCAGGCCTGATCAAGCCCGTCGAAACGGGCGGGCGCGTGCTGATCGATGGCGGCGCGGTCAATCCTTTGCCATATGACCTCCTGTTCAAGGTCGCCGATATCGTGATTGCGGTTGACGTCACGTTTGGAGGCTCGCGGGAGCGGAGAAATCCCGCGCCGTTCAACGCGATGTTCGGCGCGGCTCAAATCATGCAGGGCGCGATAACGGCGCAAAAACTGAAACTGCGGGCGCCCGACATTCTTGTGCGGCCGATGGTTGAGCAATTCCGCGTGCTTGATTTTTTCCGGGCGGCGCAAATATTGCGGGCGGCGGAGCCAGCTAAGGAAGATATTAAACGGAAGCTCGCCGCCCGGTTCGAGCGCGCGTCGGCTAGATAAATTTGGCGCCCGGCAAGATTTGCGCGCCGCGCTGAAATTCTTCGCCAGTCATTGCGGTTCTGCCGGCCCGCTGCGCTTCAAGAATTCGTATTGCGCCACGGCCGCAAGCGATCGCCAATGCTTCGTCGATCACTGTCCCTGGGGGGCCAGCGCCCTCGATCGCCGCTACACGAAGAAATTTCACGCGCTCCGCGCCGCGGCCCAAATCAATTTCGGAATGGGCGCCCGGATGGGGGGAGAGCCCATGGATTTGATTGCGCAAGGCTTCCGCATCCAGCCGCCAATCGATCCGCGTCTCGCTCTTTTCTATTTTGCGCGCATAGGTCACGCCCTCAGCGCTCTGAGCGCGAAAGGTCAGGCTGCGCCGCGCCAATGCTGACAACGCGCACGCCATCAGCGAGGCGCCGATATGGGCCAGAGCATGGGTGATTTCGCCGGCTGTCGCGCTCTTGTCGATCACCAGGCGCTGTTCCAGGCCGATAGGGCCGGTGTCCAGCCCCTCTTCCATGCGCATCACGCTCGCGCCGGTCTCAGCATCGCCGGCCATGATGGCCCTCTGAATGGGCGCCGCTCCGCGCCAGCGCGGCAATAGAGAAGCGTGCAAATTCAGGCATCCGAGCGCCGGCGCCGTCAGAATGGCCGCCGGAAGGATCAGCCCATAGGCGACCACCACCGCCACATCGGCGCCGCGCGCCCGAAATTCCTCCTGGGTTTGCAGGTCTCTTAAGCTTATCGGGGTCAGTATGGGTATCGAGAAACGCTCGGCGACCCGATGAACCGGAGTCTTGGTCGGCTCCAAACCTCGGCGGCCCGCAGGCTTGGGCGCGCGCGTGTATACGACGACGACTTCGTGCCCTTGCTTGATGATCTCAAGAAGGGTCGGAGTGGCAAATTCGGGGGCGCCCATGAAGATGATACGCATGTTGCGAGGGCGATAGCATCGGTGTGGCCGACCGTCAAAATGCGATCGCTTGTTGTCGCTATGGAAATTCGCCACGAACTGGGCTCAATTGCCATTCCAGAAATTCTCACCTGCGGCGCGTCGATGATCGGTCCGGAACGCAATCCCAACTCCGCACAATCTGGGAGCCGTCAGCTCATTGTGCGCGTCTATTGTGAGGACACCGACTTTTCGGGGCGCGTCTATCACGCTTCTTATCTGCGCTTCCTCGAGCGCGGACGAACGGAATGGCTGCGGGCGCAAGGTTTCGAACAGCGTGAACTTGCGGCAGGCGCTGCGGTAGTTTTTGCGGTGCGTCGCATCGAGATCGACTATCTCAGGCCCGCGCTGATGGACGATTTGTTGACGATCGAAACGGCAATTGCCGCGGTTGGCGGCGCAACGGTCGATTTTCGGCAATCGGTCGTTCGCGGCAAGGAGAAAGTCGCCAGCGCCGTGGTCTGCGTCGTCGCCCTGTCCAACGGCCGTCCTAGGCGCTTGCCCAGAGATATGCGCGCGCAGTTTTCCGTTCAGAAATGATGGCGGCGACGGAGGCGCGCGCAAATTCAAATCCCGCGATTCTCAATCGCCCGATCAAATCGCGCAGCGAGCGTTTCAATGCGTTCGCCGATGTGAACCTCCAGATCGCGGAGATCGCCGCGACTTGGCAGGGCGCCGATTGTTTCTCGTAGTCGGCGCCGAACCGGAGCGGTAGTATTCGAGCGTCGCGACATCGCGCCGCAGCGCGATGTTGACGGTCAGCGCGATCTGTTCGACCGGGCTCATGCCGTAGAGGCGATGCGCGCGCACGTTGCGCGGCAGATAGAGCAATTCGTCGGACGAGAAATCGGCGGCCGGCACGCCGTGCAACACTTGCTGATAGGCGGGGTCCGGCGGCTCGGGCGAGCGCCCGTCCTCGCCGATCAGCGGCTTGATCGTCGAGCCGTCGATAATGTCGAGGCTGTAGAGCGCGCCCGCGCGGGTCAGTCGCGGATAAATGGTCGCCGCGTCGATGACCAGCATGTCCTCGAGCAGCATGCGCAACCAGGCGGCGAACGAATGGCGACGGTCGGGACGATCGAGAAAGGCGAGCACCCCCTTTGCGCGCGGCGCGGCGCTGGCGCCGGCCGACGGGTCGCGCGAGCGGATCGAAAAGTCCAGGGCCGCAACCTGGTCCTTGCGCGTCTCGATGACGGCGCGCAGCAGCGGCAGGGCGTCGGCGAGCGCGCGCAATTCGGCGAAGCTGATCGCGCTGTCCGAGCGCGGCGTATAGTTGATGTTGGCGCCAAAGGGATAGTCGAACTGGCGCCCCTTGACCTCCGGCGGCGCCATCGGCGCGAGCGGCTGCTGCGGCCCGAACCATGTCTCGGGCGCGACGCCCGTGATGACGAAGCGCGCCGCGCTCGCCAGGCGGGCGAACAGGCTCGGCGGCAGCGGCGTCTGTATCCCTTCGTCTGACGGCATTTTCGACGATTCCTTTGGCTGCCTTGGGCATCCTGGCTCACCAGCGCGCAAGAGCGCGAAGCGGCTCTCGCCCGGCGTTGTTCGACGCGCCGGTTGCGCTATAAATGCCGAATCGGGTTGGAGACTGCCTTGATGGGGCGACTGTCGATCGCGTTGACGTTGCTCACCTTCGTCGCGGCGTCGCCCGTCGCCGCCGGCGAGCGTTGGACATTTTGCGTCGCTTCGATGCTTGGCGCGAAAGACGTCTGGATCACCGAGGTGTTCCCCGCCGGCTCCGATCGCGAGCGGCTCGAAGCCGAATTCAAGGACGTTCTGGAGCGTCAGGGCTCTTCGCGCGTCGTCGCGCAATGCCCGCAGCCCAGCGACGACAAGACCGGCGTGGTCAACGCGCAAATTGCCGCCGAGGAATTCAATCGCAAGCTTGGCGGCTCGCTTCATGCTGTTTCGGCGCAGGAATTTCCGCCGCGGCGATGACGCGCGCCTTCACCTCTTTCGCGCGGCGTCGCGGTAGAATTCGACCATGCCTGAGCTGCCCGCGCGATCGAGATTGATCAGATCGGCGACCGCCCAGACCAGCGCGTCGGCTCTGTCGGGCGAATAGCCGGCCGAACGCGCGTCAAAGTCGGGCGTCAGCGCGCACAGCTGGTCCTCAAGCTTCGAAAAGACGCCGACGTGATGCACCATGCCGCGCTCGTAGGCGGCGGCGATCGGCTCGGCGCGCAGGAACTTTCCGCGCGTCGCCGTCACCGATCTGATCGGCAGATTGGCTTCGCATTGCCGCAAGACGTCGGCGACCATTTCGCCGCCGTTGTTGACCTCCGCCACCACGCGGTTGGCGTTAAAGCGCCGGTAGGCGGCGACGACGCGGGCCGCCCAGGCGGCGGGCGTATCGCCCTGGCTCGACAGATCGGCCAGAACATAGATCGCGCCATCGGCCGCCCTCGCTGCGACGATGATGCCGCATTCGTCGGCGCGGGCGCCGGAGGTCGCGGGCGGGTCGACGCCGACCACCATCTCGACATAATCGCCGGGCGCGGCGTCTCCCGAAACGCGATGCCGCTCGATCAATTCACGCGTCCACAACGCGCTCGGCGCCTCTTCCAGAATCTCCGCGAACAGTTCCTGGCGCCCGATGCTACGGCTGTCGTATCTGGCGGCGATTCGGGCGAGAAATACTTCGGCGAGATGGTCCGCGTTGTCGAAAGTCGTGCCATGCGTCACGATGGCATTCTTGTCGTTCAGCAATTGTTTGATGATTTTCGTCGGGCGCGGCGTCGTGGTGATGACGGCCTGCGGAGAACCGCCAAGCCGCAGGCCGAGCAGCGCCTGATCAAAGGTTTCGGGATAGCGCCAGGCCGCCAGTTCGTCGCACCAAAGCTTCATATGTTGCTTGCCGCGCAGCCGGTCGGGCTCCTCGGCCGAAAACAATTGCGAGGTCGCGCCATTGGGCCAGCAGAGGCGCGAGGCGGCGCGCGCATAATGGGGACGCTCCTCGCCCAGGCAGCAAGCCAGCAGGCCGGACTCCCCCAGCACCATCACGTCGCGGGCGTCATCGGCGGTGGCGCCGATGAGATTGACGATGGGATAGGTCTTCACCCATTCGCGCACCGCTTCGGCGCCGGCGCGCGTCTTGCCGGCGCCGCGGCCGGCGAGGATCAGCCAATAGATCCAGTCGCCCGGCGGCGGCCGCTGGTCGTCGCGCGCCCACAGCGACCAGTCGTAGAAGATCTCGTCGCATTGCTTGTCGCTGAGCGTCGCCAGAAGCTT
>JBEKSH010000212.1:0-5730 GCA_049517235.1 Roseiarcus sp.
CGGCCTGGAGCCGCAGCCGCAGACCTGAAGCGCGGCGCCAAACGCCGGGCGCGCCGCCGATATCCGACTTGGCGCGCCCGCGCCGGCGGGATGAACTTATCGTAACCTTGACCTTCATCTTGATGAGCGGGCGATGAACATTCGCTTCAGCCTGGATTCATGGCGGATGGCGCAATCTCGTCTTCATCGGACATACCTCCGAAGGAGACTGAACATGACCAAAGCCAAAATCATCTTCGCCGCTCTCGCCCTCGCCTTTGTCGGCCTCGGCGCCAACGCCGCCAGCGCCGACACCGCCCGGCAGGCCAATCATGGCCGGCGCGCCGAAGTCAACGCCCGTCTGGCGCATGAGAACTTCCGCATCGATCGCGCGCTTCGCGCCGGGCTGATCTCGCCCCGGCGGGCGCAGGTCCTCCATCGCGAAGTTCGCCCGATCCGCTTGCAGGAGCAGGCGTTCGCGGCGGGCCAGGCCGGCCATATCACCCGCCATCGGCAGCGCCTGCTCAACCGGGAGGAAAACGTCGTCGGCGACCAGATCGCCCGCTGAAATCGTCGATGAGCAAACAGCGGCGGGGCCTGCGCCCCGCCGTTTCATTTGGGCGGATTGGCCGGGATCGCCTCGGCGGGCTTCAAGAATGAACCGAATATCGCCGCCGCGCCCTCCAGGCCGCCGCCGCCGCCGACATAGACTTGCGGCAGCTTGAGATTGGCGACCAGCTCGGGATGGGCGGCGAGCAGCTCCAGGAAGAGCTTGAGCTGCTGCAGCTTCAGGACGCTGTCCTTGCCGAGCACCTCGGCCTGCGCCGTTTGGCCCGCCGCCTGCTCCTCCAGGTAGAGACGTTCGGCATGGCCTTCGGCCTGCCGGCGTTCCTGCGCCAGGAGAGCGGTCTTGACGGCGGTCTGCGCGGTCACGATGTCGCGCTGCTGGTCGGCGGTGGCGCGCGCCTGTTCGGTCTTCTGGCGCTGCTCCTGAGCGGTCTGTTCCTGGATATAGGCGGCGCGCAACTGACCGGCGAGCTGTTCGCGCTGCCGGGCAAGCAGGAGTTCGGGCGGTATCGCCGACTCGCCAAGACGAATTTCCTTGATGTCGACGCCGGCGCGGCGCCCATCGATTTGCGCGCGCTCGAGGATCGCTTGTTCAAGGATCGTGCGATTTTCGATCGTGTCGAGCACGCGCGTCGGGCGCGTCACATCGACGAGCGCGCCCTTGTCGTTGAGCTCTTTGACGACGATCGAGCCGCCGTAGACATTGCGCACGAGCGAGCGGATCGAGGGCACGAGGATGCGCTGGTCGACCTCGTCCTGTCCGCCCACCGCCGCGACGACGATCGGCGCGTTCTCCGGCGTGATCTGGACGATCGCGCGCAGCTCCTGCGGGATTTCCCAGCCCTCGATCTTGGTGTTGATCGCTGTATCGGCCGAGTCCTTCGGCTGCGGGAACGTCGCCGTCCGCTCGGTCTGCGTGAAATCGCCCTTGGCGTCGACCTTCAGGTCGAGATAACGGCGGGTGAAGCCGCCCTTGAACTCCAGCGTGGTCACGCGCGTCGAGACCAGCGTGACATCGTAGGCGTCGCGGTTGAGGTAATAGTCGTTGGGCGGCAGCGAGGTGTCCCAGACGCCCTTGCAATATTGCGTCACGAGTTCAGCCGTCAGGCCGCCTTCGTCCGTCTTGGCGGTTCGCGCCTTGCAATCGATGCCGCTGTTTTGCACGCTCGAGCGCACGACGCCGACCGAGCCTGCCGGCACACGGGTGATCGAGGTGTCGAGCGGCGTCTCCTCCTTGGTCAGCCCGCGCAGATCATAGACATCGTCGTTGTCGGCCACGATGTCCTTGCCGTTCCTGATATAGCCGATCTTGACCTGATAGAGGGCCAGATTGAGCGGATAGACGCCAGGTTTCAGCACGCTCAGTTGCAGACCCTTCTGGCCGCCGTGCGTCATGAAATATTCGGCGTCGAGGAATTTCTGGAAATCCGCCTCCGGCCAGGCGTCCGCCATGACTTGGCCGGCGCTCAGCGGATCGCCGTCATTGGCGACGACGCGCCCGTAAAATCCGCTGGGGACAATGACCACCGGCAGAAGGTCGACCCGGTTGAGCACATTGAAGAAGATCGAGATGCGGAAGGTCCCCGGTGGAATGATCTCGGCCTGATAGCCGGTCTCGCCACGCGCCGCGATGATGTGGCCGGGCGCGATATTGGAAAAGCCGTAGATCTTGCGCACCACCCCGACCTGGTTGGCCGGGATCGAGATGATGCTGGTCGCCAGAACTTCAGATAACGCAACGAGCCCGAAAACCAGCCGCAGGCCCGCGATCGCAGCCGCCCGGCGCCAACCCGCCACGGCGTCCGGCACGACGCGAGGCGCGAAAATCACCGCGAGAACCGCCGCAGCGGCGATCAGGATTTCAGACATGGATCGAACCTCTCGTCGGGCGGAACTGCTTGGCGCGCCGCCCCGGCCCGCGCGGAATTGGCCGCCAGTCTACGGCCAAACCGCCCTCTCGCCTCTATCTTTCGCGATGCGCTCGCTCAAGCGGCTCCCCGGCATGGCATGGGAAAGCGACGTTTCGGCGCCGGCCGCATTTACGGTATGAAATGATTTTTGAACGATCCACGGCTAAGAATGGGATAAAGGGATGGAGCCGATGCGACTCGGGGGCGGCGGCGAGGACCTGGACATGGCGGGCAAATATTTCGGCACGGACGGCATTCGCGGTCGCGCCAATGGCAAGATCACCGCGGAACTCGCGATGAAAGTCGGTCAGGCCGCCGGCCTCGCCTTTCAGCGCGGCGACCACCGCCACCGCGTCGTGATCGGCAAGGATACGCGCCTGTCGGGCTATATGATCGAATATGCGTTGGTGGCCGGATTCACTTCGGTGGGCATCGACGTCCTGCTGCTTGGCCCCGTCCCGACCCCCGCCGTCGCGATGCTCACCCGTTCGATGCGCTGCGATCTCGGCGTGATGATCTCGGCCTCGCACAATCCCTACGAGGACAACGGCATCAAGCTTTTCGGCCCCGACGGCTACAAGCTTTCCGACGAGATCGAAGCCGAGATCGAGCGGCTGATGGACGGCGAAATTGCGCCGCGCCTGTCCAAATCGCGCGATCTTGGCCGCGCCAAGCGCATCGAAAGCGTGCATGCGCGCTATATCGAATTCGCCAAGCGCACGCTGCCGCGCAATCTCTCTCTCGAAGGCTTGCGCATCGTCGTCGACTGCGCGAACGGCGCCGCCTATAAGGTCGCGCCGGAGGCGCTGTGGGAACTGGGCGCCGAGGTTTTCTCAATCGGCATCGAGCCCGACGGGTTCAACATCAATCGCGACGTCGGCTCGACCGCGCCCGAAGCGCTGGCCGCCAAGGTGCGCGAAATGCGCGCCGATATCGGCATCGCCCTCGACGGCGACGCCGACCGCGTGCTGATCATCGACGAAAAGGGCCATCTGGTCGACGGCGATCAATTGATGGCGGTCGTCGCGCAAAGCTGGCAGGCGGACGGGCGTCTCGCCCTGCCCGGCATCGTCGCCACCGTCATGTCCAATCTTGGCCTTGAGCGCCATCTGGCGAGCATCGGCCTCGCGCTCGAACGCACGGCGGTCGGCGATCGCTATGTGCTCGAGCGCATGATCGAAAAGGGCTACAATGTCGGCGGCGAGCAGTCGGGCCACATCATCCTGTCCGATTATGCGACGACCGGCGACGGCCTCGTCGCGGCGCTGCAAGTGCTCGCCGTGGTGCAGAGGCAGGAAAAGCCGGTCAGCGAGATCTGCCATCGCTTCGAGCCGTTGCCGCAGATCCTCAAGAACGTCCGCTACAAAGGCGGCCGCCCGCTTGACACGGAACGGGTGATCGCGGCGATCGCCGCCGCCCAGAGCCGGCTCGGCGCGACGGGGCGCCTCGTCATTCGCCCCTCCGGGACCGAGCCGGTCATCCGCGTGATGGCCGAAGCGGACGACCGCGAACTCGTCGAGCAACTCGTCGACGATGTCTGCGACGCGGTGGCGTCGGCGGCCGCCTAGGTCTCCGCCATCGCCGGATAATCCGTATAGCCGTGCTCGCCGCCGCCATACAGCGTCGCGCGGTCTATCGCGGCGAGCGGCGCCTCGACCTTCAGGCGCTCGACCAGATCGGGATTGGCGATGAACGGGCGGCCGAAGGCGATGAGATCGGCGGCGCCGCTCTCCACCGCCTCAATCGCCATGTCCCGGCTATAGCCGTTGTTGGCGATATAGGCGCCGCGGAACGAATTGCGCAAAGCGAGAAAGTCAAACGGATAATTGTCGCGCGCGCCCTGCGTTGCGCCTTCGATCACATGGATATAGGCGAGGCCTCGCTCGTCGAGCCTTTGGACGAGATTCCCAAACAGGGCGGTGGGATTTGAATCCTGGATGTCGTTGGCCGGGCTTACCGGCGCGAGCCGGATGCCGACCCGCGATTTGCTCCACACTTTGGTGATCGCGTCGACGACCTCCAGCGCGAAGCGCGTGCGATTTTCGATTCCCCCGCCGTAGGAATCGGCGCGCTTGTTGGAGCCGTCGCGCAGGAACTGGTCGATCAGGTAGCCGTTGGCGGCGTGAATCTCGACGCCGTCGAAGCCGGCCCGCTTGGCGTTTTCGGCGGCGCGCGCATAGTCGGTCACGATTTCACCGATCTCGTCGATCTTCAGCGCGCGCGGTTCGGAGACTTCGGCAAAGCCCGCTTCGATGAACGTCTTGGTCTTCGCGCGGATCGCCGAGGGCGCGACCGGCGGCTTGCCATCGGGCTGCAGCGACGAATGCGACACGCGGCCGACATGCCAGAGCTGAATGAATATGCGCCCGCCAGCCGCATGGACGCTATCGGTCACCTCGCGCCAGCCCTCGACCTGCGCTTCGCTGTAGCAGCCCGGGGTCCAGATATAGCCCTGGCCTTGCTGGCTGATTTGCGAGGCCTCAGAGATCAGCAGCCCGGCGCTCGCGCGCTGGCGATAATAGAGCGCGTTCAGTGGGCGGGGCGCGTCGGTCCCATGGGCGGCGCGATTGCGCGTCAGCGGCGCCATCACGATGCGATTGGGCAGTTGGAGATCGCCAAGCTTGAAGGGCGCGAACAGCGGGGCGGCGTTGCGGCTCATGGAATTTCCTTTCGACAGACTGCTGAACAGGCTTTCCACCCTTGTTCGCCTATTGAATTCTGAGCGGCATTGATTTGGCTCAGTTGAGGAAGATCAAAAGTGGCCTGCGCCGTCACGCCGGAAGCGTGAGAATCCCCGCGCCTCCACTGTCCATTCCAAAAGCCAAACGTGCGCCAATCGCGTCCCAGGCCAACGCGCTGACCGCGCCGTCGCCAGATCCGGGTTCGCGCACGAGAATTTCGGCGGCGTCGGCGAGGCGGCAAAGCAGGATGAAGCCGTCCTCATAGCCGACCGCGACGACCAGCGCGCGCGGATGAAACGCGACCTTCGACACCCTGGCGGCGCGGACGCCGCATTCGCGCGGCGCCTTGCCCATCGGTCCGTCCTTGTCGCGGAACGGCCAGACGATGCAGGCGTCGGCGCCCGACGTCGCAAGCCATTGGCCGTCGTGCGACCAGGACAGCGAGCGCGTCTTGCGGGGATAGCCGGTCATGCGCATGTTGCGGGCGTCGCTGATGCGCCAGCCATGCAGGGCGTTCTCCTGCATCGAGGTCACGACGAACCGCCCGTCCGGCGAAACGACCACGTCGAGATGCGATCCCTTCCACTCGAGGA
>JBEKSH010000213.1:0-5729 GCA_049517235.1 Roseiarcus sp.
GACACCGGAGCTGACGGCGGAATTGCCGATATTGGCGTTGACTTTGACGAGGAAATTGCGGCCGATCGCCATCGGCTCCAGTTCGAGATGGTTGATGTTGGCCGGGATGATGGCGCGGCCGCGCGCCACTTCCTGGCGCACGAATTCGGGCGTCACGAACGCGGGGATGGCGGCGCCAAAGCTGTCGCCGTCGGCGAGATTCGCCGCCGCGTCGTCGACCGCCGCCTCGCGCGCGATATTCTCGCGATGCGCGACATAGATCATTTCCGGGGTGACGACGCCGGCGCGCGCAAATTCATATTGGGTGACCATTTGGCCGGGGCGGCCGGCGCGCAAGACCCGCGCGGCGGGACAATGCGGCGCAAGCCGTTCGCCCGAAACATTGCCGTTGTCCTCCGGCTTCACAACGCGGCCTTCGACCGTGGCGAAGCCGCGCGCGGCGACCCAGGCGCCGCGAACCATCGGCAACCCGGCAGCCAAATCTATCTGGGCGTCGGTTTCGGTATAGGGACCGGAAGGATCATAGACGCGGACCGGCGGCTCCAGCGGGTCGCTCAAAACAATTTCGCGCAGCGGCACGCGGATGTCAGGATGCGACTTTGGCGCGGCGTAGACTTTATGCGATCCGGCGACCGGCCCCGTCGTCACGCTTTGCGGAACAGACTGAAACTTCCTGGATTTGGCGTGTTCGTTCATTGCCGCCCTCCGTTGACACGCGGGCCATGAAAGCGCGGCGATACGGAGGAAGTCGGGCCGACGACAAGTCTGCGCCCAAACCTCGTCCCTTCGCCGGCATGACCCGGATCAGGTTCAAAGGGTCCGGCCGACCGCCGTCTCAGCCCCAAATCCGGGCGCCCCTCGAGAGCCGGGGAATCTGGTCTGCAAAATGCGCGGTGTCAATCCAAATTTCTGTGCGCTCCCCTCGACTTGCCGCAAAGTGCAAAAAGCGCCAATGTCCTTTCGCGCCGATCATGAGCCTTGGCGCGCGGGGAGCGCATCGATCGTGAAGCTGTCTTCGCCTTTGTCGATTACTTCGCTTTTGTCGCGCCGCAACCTGATCCGCGCGCTGGTTTTGCCGCCCGGCCTCGCTGTGTTTGACGCCGCTCGCGCCCAAACGGCGCCCAAACCTGATTCGACGGTCGATATGGCCAAGGCGCTGGAGCGCGGTCCGCTGCCTGAATTATCGATCGGCGACGCCGCGGGCTTGCCCATTGTCGAATACGGTTCGGCGACCTGCCCGCATTGCGCGCATTTCGACCGCGACGTCTGGCCCGCCTTCAGGAAGGCCTATGTCGAATCTGGCAAAGTGCGTTACATTTTCAGGGAATATTCGCGCAACAATCTCGATGTCGCCGCCTTCATGCTGGCGCGTTGCGTCGGCGATGACAAAGCGTTCTCGGCGATCGAGCTTCTATTCGCCTCCCAGGACCGTTGGGCCTTCGGCGACAATCCGCTGGAAGGCCTGATGGCGGCTCTGCGGCCGACAGGCATGAGCCGCGACAAGGCGACTATCTGCCTCAACGATCAGGCCAAAGCGGATGCGCTCGCGCAAATTGTCAAGACCGCGGACGAGAGGTTCAAGATCTCGGGCACTCCGTCCTTCATCATCGACGGCAGGATCTATGGCGGCGCGCTCAGCCTTGACGAACTGGACGCGATCTTGAAGCCGCTTGTGAAATAGGGCTCCAGCGACGATTGACGGGTAGATCGCAACTTGTCTGGGCGACCCAGTCTTAGGCGCGAGCGCACGTGAGTTGGCCTCTGGCTCCGGCGGCTCAAGAGAGTCGAAAAAATAAGAGACCCTGGCCTGCGACAGGATTATTCGGTCACGAACGCGGCGACGTTGCCGTGGCTCTATTTTACATATTATTTCTGTTATATAATTCAAAGCCGTCCTCCGGCGACCTACCCTTGATTTATCAGGAGGGCCGGGTCGACACACGCTCGCCAAGCCAGGGCCGAACCCAAACAGGCCGGCGCATGAAAAGAGGCGCTGTCGCGCCTACCAGCGCAAAAGCCGATCGCCCGCGAAAGCGCCAGCCGCAACGGCGATTAGGGTGGCCAGCGGATACCAACTCGCCACGAAGAGCGGCGAATCGTCCGGGCAATTCGAGGCGTACAGCGTCGCTGCGATTCCGGCGGCGGCGGCGCCGGCCAGCGCCCCGGCAATTCTCGGATTTTGCGGCGCCCCTTCGCGCATCACCATCAGCAAAGCGGCCAGCGGCGCGATCGACAGAAGCGGAATAATCGTCAGGCAGTGCACGGCGTTGCTTCCAATCAGCCTCGTTCCCCACAAATCCGCGGGGACCAGCGCCAATTCCGTGACGACGGCGGCTCCCAGCAGCAGAAACGGCGCCAGAAATGCCAATGCGAGCGCGCCCGGACGCGCATCGGGGCGCAATAGCCGCAGAGCCAGGAGCGCCGACGGCAAAGCTAGCGCCAGAGCATCCATGAATTTCAGGTCGAACCGCAGGGTATGCGCGGCAAGGACGATGTCCGGCCGTGGCCCGATCGCGGCGAAGAACAGGCAAGCGCTCACCAGGGCCCCGGCGCCCAGCGCCAAGAAAAATCGAGCGCCCAACCTCAGACCCTGACGCGACCGGTCCGCAACAAGCGCGTCGATCAGCTGCGAAGTCTTCATTGCGAAGCGCTCCGCCAGGCGGAGGCCAGGAATTTCAGCGAGCGGTGCAAGGCGACGCGAACGGCCCCCTCGCTCATCGACAGCCGCGCGGCCGTCGCGGCGATGGAATGTCCTTCAAGCGAAATCGAGCGCACGATGTCGCGCTGGCGCGGCGCGAGTTGCGCAATGAGACGCTCCGCGTCGCTGCGCGCGTGCGGATCTTCGGCTTCGGGGGCGGCCAATATTGTCTCGAAATCCTCGATCGGCAGAAATCGACGCGCGCCGCGGCGGCGCATGGCGTCGATGATCTTGTGGCGCGCGATCGCGCCTACCCAGGGGCCGAGCCGAAGGTCGCCGTCCCAGGTGTCGCGCTTAAGGTGAATCGCCAGCAACGTTTCTTGCACGACATCCTCGACATCCGCATCGCCGGAACGCGCCCGAGAGAAGGCGCCGCGCGCCATCGCCCGCACCGAGCGCGCGATTTCTTCAAGCAGGCGACGATAGACCCCCTCGTCGCCGGCCATAGCGGCGCGCATCATCTCCGCCCATTTCTCGTCGCTTTGGCCGCCGCTGACAGCGCCGCTCATTCGTCATTCGCGCGACTGCGACAAACGTTACATGCTTGAGGCAACATTGTTGCGGATCCTGCGGCGGACGACGGGGCGGACAATATTGGCCGGCGAGGTGTAACATGGAGGCGCGAGGCCGCGAAGTCATCCCGAGCCACACAACGCCTTGATCCGGGGAACTCATCCATGAACGAGACTCTGTCCCACTTGCCGCGCGCCGCTTCGGCGCTGCCTAATCGCAGCGGGGTCGGCCTGAAGCCGGAGCACGTCGACGAAATCCTTCGCGACCGGCCGGCGTTGGGCTTCTTCGAGATCCATGCTGAGAATTACATGGGGGCCGGCGGGCCGCCGCATCGCCGGCTTGAAGCGATTCGCGCGCTTTATCCGTTGTCGCTGCATGGCGTCGGCCTGTCGATCGGATCGCCAAAACCGCTCGACCGCGAGCATCTTGGTCGCCTCGCCGCGCTTGCCAAGCGCTATCAACCGGGCCTCGTCTCGGAACATCTTGCCTGGTCCAGCCACGATGAAGGGTACCTCAACGACCTCTTGCCGCTTCCCTACACGTCACAGACGCTGGCGACCGTCTGCGCGCATGTCGATCAAGTGCAGGAGGCGCTGGCCCGGCCCATGTTGCTCGAAAACCCGTCGACCTATGTCATCTTTAGGGAAAGCACGATCGCCGAGACCGACTTTATCCGCGAGATCGCCAGGCGCACCGGGTGCGGGCTCCTTCTCGATGTCAGCAATGTGCTGGTTTCGGCGACCAATCACGGCTTTGACGCGCGCGCCTATCTCGACGCGTTTCCGCTCGATAATGTCGGCGAAATCCACCTCGCCGGCTTTGCCGAGGCGGAAGATGACGCGGGCCATCTCGTGCTGATCGATGCGCACGATTCCCCAGTGCGCGATCATGTTTGGCGCCTCTATCGCGAAGTTATCGCTCGGCGGGGGCGCACGCCGACGCTGATTGAATGGGATAACGAGGTGCCGCAATGGCCTGTGCTGCTCGACGAGGCCCGCCGCGCCGACGCGATCATGGCCGAAGGAGCCTCATGGCGCGGCGAAGGCGCCCGTCGTCATGCCGTTTAGTGGCACGATCGAGGCCTTTGTCAGCGCGTTGATTGATCCGACGCGCGCGCCACCTGCCCAGACGACGGGGCGCGAGGGAGCGCCGGACGCTCGTCGCTTCGCTATCTATCGCAACAATATCGCGGTATCGCTGATCGGCGCGATCGAATCGCGCTATCCGGTTACGCGGCGCCTCGTTGGCGAAGAATTCTTTCGCGCGATGGCGCGTAGTTTCGTCGCGCGCAAAAAGCCGCATTCGCCGGTGATCTTGCACTATGGGGCGGCATTTCCAGACTTCGTCGCGACGTTTGATCCGGCTCGCGACCTCGCCTACCTCCGCGACGTGGCGCGTCTCGAAAACGCCTGGGTGGAGGCGTACCATTCGGCGGACGACGACGCCTTGGAGCTTGCAGCGTTGGCCGCGGTGGACCCCGCTTCGCTTGGCAATCTAAGGCTCAAATTTCACCCTGCCGCGAGGCTGCTCCGCTCGGACCATCCGGCCGCCTCGATCTGGGCCGGACACCAGGGCAAGGGCGAATTCGCGCCGCCGGAACATTGGCGCTCTGAACAAACGCTCATCACACGGCCGGGCGCTGACGTGCAGTTGCGCATATTGCCTATCGGCGGCTATTCATTCGCCCGGGCGCTGCGAGACGGGGCAACGCTTGGCGAAGCGCATGCGGCCATGCGCGTCGACGGTTTCGACCCGGGCGAGCATTTGATCGGCTTGATCGAGGCTGGAGCGATCTCGCGAATCGGGATTTGAGGGGAAAGTCATGATCATGAGCCAGAACGCCGCGGCGCGAAGCCGCTCGCCGAACGCCATCGCGCGGTTGACCGAGGCCGTTTTTGGCGTCGTTCCCCTGTCGCTGACGATGCTCGCGCTGAGGTTCGCGCTGGCAGTGCCGTTCTGGCGCTCGGGCTTGACCAAGTGGGACGGGTTTCTGACCGTTTCCTTCGGCGCCAAACAGTTGTTTACCGAGGAATTCAAATTGCACGTATGGGGCGCCGAAATTCCCTATCCGGCGCCCGAACTCGTCGCGACCCTGTCGGCCGTCGCCGAGGTCAGCCTACCCGTTCTGCTCGTTCTGGGCCTTGGCGCGCGCTATGCCGCGCTTGGCCTGCTCGCGATGACGGCGATCATTCAGCTCACCGTTCCCGACGGTTGGGCCAATTTCCATTTGCCCTGGGCCGCAATGGCGTTGGCGATCATGACATTCGGGCCCGGCAAGATCGCGCTCGACTACATGCTGGGACTCGACTGGTCGTTGCGGGCTGACTGAGGATTTTTAAGCCAAGCCGGGGCCGGATTGCGCCAGCCTTCAATCTGAACTCGTGCCGCGCAAGGCGGCGGCGTTATTGTCGCGCGCGGTACGCCAGCGCGCCTGAAGCGCCGCAATATCCGCGTCATCAAGAGGACGGATGCGATCGAAGACCACCAGCTTCACGCCCTTTTCGAGGTCGAAAAGCTC
>JBEKSH010000214.1:0-5698 GCA_049517235.1 Roseiarcus sp.
TGTCGAAAACGGTTTCGATCAGGATGATGTCGGTGCCGCCGTCGACCAGCCCCGCCAATTGCTCGCCATAGGCGAGCTTGAGATCGTCGAACGTGACCGCGCGATAGCCGGGATTGTTGACGTCGGGCGACATCGACGCGGTGCGGTTGGTCGGCCCCAGCGCCCCCGCCACGAAGCGTCGGCGCCCGTCGATCCGCTCGGCTCGGAGCGCGGCGCGACGGGCGAGGCGCGCGCCGTCGCGGTTGAGCTCATAGACCGCGCCCGCCATGCCGTAATCGGCTTGGGCGATCGACGTCGAGGAGAAAGTATTGGTCTCCAGGATGTCCGCGCCGGCCATCGCATAGGCGAAATGAATGTCCTCGATCGCCTGCGGCTGCGTCAGGGTCAACAGGTCGTTGTCGCCTTGCAGGCGGCATTCGCAGGCGCCGAAGCGGTCGCCGCGAAAATGATCCTCGACAAAGGCCAAAGCCTGAATCTGGGTGCCCATCGCGCCGTCGAGGATCAGAATCCGCGCGCGCGCCGCCGCCAGCAGATCATCGGCCCGCCTCGCGGCGTCGCCGAAAAGAGAATTCAAATCCCCCGTCATTCACCAATCCCACAAAGCCAAACCGCATAGATATGCTATAGACATAACAATATAAAGATGTCTTTATATAGATGCAAGAGACATTCAGATGTCGGTTCGCGGGGAGCAATTGGGCGGTCGGGGGTTTGGTCGCGAGCCGGGGCCGCCCCGAAAGCGCGCGGCGTTGAAGCGGAATCGGCGATGGGGCTGGACTCGAGGCGCGGAGTCGTCGAAACACCACGAGTCAGACGAAACCTGAGGAAGACCAGCCGCCGATGCGCGCCGACAGCAGCGTCTTTCATCGCAGCCTCAAAAGAGCGCCGCCGCTGGCCGTGCGCGGTTCGGGCGTGCATCTGATCGATTCGGCCGGGCGCGACTATATCGACGCCTGCGGCGGCGCGGCCGTGTCGTGCCTCGGCCATTCCCATCCCGCCCCCATCGCCGCGATCCGCGCCCAGGCGGACAAGCTCGCCTACGCCCATACGGCGTTCTTCACCAGCGAGCCGGCCGAGCGTCTCGCCGCCGACCTCATGCGCCGCGCGCCCGCCGGCTTCGGCAGGGGCCGCGCGATGATTCTGGGCTCGGGATCGGAGCCCTTCCCCGCCGCGGCCCAGCTCGCGCCGAAGCTGAAAGAGGCGGCGATGGCCGAAGGCCTGATGATTTACCCGGCCAGCGGTTGCGCGGACGGCGTGCTGGGCGATCACGTCTTGATCGCGCCGCCCTATATCGTCAGCGCGGCGGAGATCGAGATCATCGTCCGCCGATTCGAAACCGCCCTGCCCCGCGCGCTTGAGAAAGCCGCGGCGGCGCGCTGACGCCGCGCCGGCCGGCCGCGTCGGCCTCGCCTCGTCCGAGCGTGCGGCGCCGCGACGGGTTGCCAAACGCTCGCCTTGCTCTAGAAATGCCTCCCGAGAAATGCGGCGGGTCGTCCGGCCTGCGCGATGCAATCGACTTTGAGGAGGAAACCATGGGCGACCGACCGCCATTCCGCGCCGACCACGTCGGCAGCTATCTGCGCCCCCGCCGGCTCGCCGACGCGCGCGAAGCCTTCTTCGCCGGCAAGATCGAAGCCGAGGCCTTGCGGGCGGTCGAGGACGAATGCATCGCCGAAGTGGTGCGCGCCCAGGAAAACGTCGGGCTTCGCGGCATTACCGACGGCGAATTCCGCCGCACCTATTTTCATGTCGATTTTCTGGAAAAGCTGGCGGGCGTTTCGGTCAGTTACGGCGAGTTTGTCGCAAAATTCCGCAAGGACGACGGGACCGAGGTCGGCTTCAAGCCGCCGACCATGCATGTCGACGCGCCGATCCGCCATGTCGCGCCGATCCAGGGCCGCGATTTTGACTTTCTCAAAGCCCAGACGCGCCAGACGCCGAAGGTCTGCATACCCGCGCCGTCGATGCTGCATTTTCGCGGCGGGCGGCGCGCGATCAGCGAAACCGTCTATCCCGATCTCGAGGCGTTCTATGACGATCTGACCGCCGCCTACCGCGCCGAGATCGCCGATCTGGCGTCGCGCGGGTGCCGCTATCTGCAATTGGACGACACCAATCTGGCCTATCTGTGCGATCCCGCGATCCGCGAGTCGACGAAGGCGCGCGGCGACGACCCGGACCAACTGACGCGGCTCTATTGCCGGCTCGTCAACGATTCCATTCGCCAACGCCCGAGCGACATGGTGATCTCGGTTCATCTTTGTCGCGGCAACTTCAAGAGCGCCTGGGTCGCGCAAGGCGGCTACGAGCCGGTCGCCGAAATCCTGCTCAACGAAATGGCGATCGACGGCTTCTTTCTCGAATACGACGACGAGCGGTCCGGCGATTTCGCCCCGCTTCGGTTCACGCCCAAGGGCAAGATGATCGTGCTGGGGCTGATGAGCTCGAAGAGCGCGGCGGTCGAGCCGAAGGACGAATTGAAGAAGCGCATCGACGAGGCGGCCCGCTATGTGCCGCTGGCGCAATGCGGCCTCAGCCACCAATGCGGCTTCTCGTCGACCGCGCATGGCAACGATCTGACCGAAGCGGATCAGTGGAAGAAGCTCGCGCGCACCGTCGAGGTCGCCAGGGAAGTCTGGGGCGAAGTCTAGCAACGGCAAAGCAATCGCCCGAGTTTTCTCAATCGCTCGCTTCGCCGGCTGCGCTTGGGTCCGAACCGGCGGCAAGATGAGGAATTCCACATGGCCAATGACCCGGCAAGCCGGTCCAGGCGCTCCTCGATCACCGATCAGGAAGCGCTGCAATTCCATTCGAGAGGCCGGCCCGGCAAGCTCGAAATCATGCCGACCAAGCCGATGGCGACGCAGCGCGATCTGTCGCTCGCCTATTCCCCCGGCGTCGCCGCGCCGGTCAAGGCGATCTACGCCGATCCCTCGACCGTCTTCGACTATACGGTGCGCGGCAACATGGTCGCCGTCATCACCAACGGCACGGCGATTCTGGGCCTTGGCAATCTCGGGCCGCTTGCCGCCAAGCCGGTGATGGAGGGCAAGGCGGTCCTGTTCAAGCGTTTCGCCGACATCGATTCCGTCGATCTGGAGATCGATACGGAAATCCCGGAGGAATTCATCAACAGCGTGCGCTATCTCGGCCCGTCGTTCGGCGGCATCAATCTGGAGGACATCAAGGCGCCCGAGTGTTTCATCATCGAAGAGCGGCTGCGCGAATTGATGAACATTCCGGTCTTCCATGACGACCAGCATGGCACCGCGATCATCGCCGCCGCCGGCATGATCAATGCGATCCGGCTGACCGGCCGCGACATCAAGACCACAAGGCTGGTCTGCAACGGCGCGGGCGCGGCGGGCATCGCCTGTCTCGATCTCATCAAGGCGATCGGCTTCGAGCCGAGCAATGTCCTGCTTTGCGACACCAAGGGCGTCGTCTGGCGGGGCCGCCAGGAGGGGATGAATCAATGGAAGTCGGCCCATGCCGTCGACACGCAATTGCGCAGCCTGGAACAGGCGATGGTCGGCGCGGATATTTTCTTCGGCCTGTCGGCCAAGGGCGCGCTGACCCCGGAAATGGTCAAGACCATGGCCCCCAATCCGGTCATCTTCGCGATGGCCAATCCCGACCCGGAAATCACGCCGGAAGATGCGATGAGAGTGCGCGACGACGTCATCATCGCCACCGGCCGCTCCGACTATCCCAACCAGATCAACAATGTCCTCGGCTTTCCCTATATTTTTCGCGGCGCGCTCGACGTGCGCGCCAGGACGATCAACATGGAGATGAAGATCGCCGCCGCCCATGCGCTGGCGGATCTGGCGCGCGAGGACGTGCCCGACGAGGTCGCCGCCGCCTACCAGGGCGCGCGGCCGCGCTTCGGGCGCGACTACATCATCCCCGTCCCCTTCGACCCGCGCCTGATCACCGTCATTCCGATCGCCGTCGCCAAGGCGGCGATGGATTCGGGCGTCGCGCAAAAGCCGATCGTCGACATGGCCGCCTATGAGGCGCAGTTGTCGGCGCGGCGCGACCCGATCGCCGGCGCCTTGCACCGGATCATCGAGCGCGTGCGGCGGTTTCCCAAACGCGTCGTGTTCGCCGAGGGCGAGGAGGAGCAGGTCATCCGCGCCGCCTATTCTTTCGTCAACCAGGGGCTCGGCTCGGCCATTCTGGTCGGGCGCGAGGATCGCGTGCGCCAAGTCGCCACCAACGCCGGCTTCGACCTGGCCGAAAAGGGCATCGAGATTCACAATGCGCGGCTGTCGTCGCGCAATTCCCTCTACGCGCAATTCCTCTACGAGCGGCTGCAGCGGCGGGGCTTCCTGTTCCGCGATTGCCAGCGCCTGATCAATCAGGACCGCAATTATTTCGCCGCCGCGATGGTCGCGCAGGGCGACGCCGACGCGATGGTCACCGGCGTGACGCGCAATTTCTCGATCGCGCTCGAAGAAGTGCGCCGCGTCATCGACGACAAGCTGGGCCACCGGGTGATCGGCGTCTCGCTGGTGCTGGCGCGCGGGCGACCGGTGGTGGTCGCCGACACCGCGATCCTGGAAATGCCAAGCGCCGAGGATCTCGCGCAGATCGCCATCGAGGCGGCGGGCGTGGCGCGGCGCCTCGGCTACGAGCCGCGCGTCGCGCTGCTCGCCTTTTCGAGTTTCGGCCACCCGCCGGGCGAGCGCACCCAGCGCGTGCAGGAGGCGGTGCGCATTCTCGACGCGCAGCGGGTCGATTTCGAATATGACGGCGAAATGTCGGCCGACGTCGCGTTGAACAAGGCGACGATGGCCTCCTACCCGTTCTGCCGCCTGACCGACACCGCCAACGTGCTGATCATGCCGGCGTTCCACTCGGCGTCGATCTCGACCAAGATGCTGCAGGAGCTGGGCGGCGCCACCGTCATCGGCCCGCTGATCGTCGGGTTGGAGAAGCCGGTGCAGATCGTGCCGCTCGGCGCCAAGGATTCCGACATCGTCAACATGGCCGCGCTGGCGAGCTTCAATATCGGCGGGTGAGCCCCTTCTCCCCTTGCGGGAGAAGGTGGCCGGCGGAGCCGGCCGGATGAGGGGTCGTCGAGCGAAGCGAGACGGCTTTGAACCTATCCGCTCAGCGCCGCCGGCCGGCAGGGCGCCTCGCGGACCTCCAAATAAATATTTGGAATGACGCCCAAAGACGCGCCGGCGACAAGGCGGCCCGGATCAGGGTCATTGAAATCACAAGGGAATTTGAATCGGCCTCCAAATATTTTGCAAGCTTTTCCAAATTTTTCCTCGGCGGAATCGGGCGATATCAATGGGTTATGAGCGAAAAAATTTGGAATCGCGAATTTTCCAGAAAATCCCTGTCGGGCTGAGTGGAATTTCGGTCGTTCGGTCCTCGGTCGTTCTCTAGTTTCCCTTCATTTGGCCACGCGCCCAAAGCGGGGCAATCGAGCGCCTGCCACGCAATGTGAGGCGTCTGGATAGAATGCGCCGGAAAAGGCGGAATGTCCAGGAAATGCTTCTCTAAAACAGAACTTCTGCGTGTCGATCCCGAGCGTTCGGTTTTTCCGATATACCAGCGATCGGCGTTGATTTCAACGTTGGCGCTCTTTTAAGGCGCGATTTCAAAAAAGCGTCGCTAGTCCTGACAAAATCCCGATACCTGAATTTAGTCATCCACACCGTAATAGACGCGCGCCAATTCG
>JBEKSH010000215.1:0-5687 GCA_049517235.1 Roseiarcus sp.
GAACCCTCGAAGCCCTCGTCGCCGCCATCGGCCAGTTGCTCGAGACCTACACGCCAGAGGAATGCTTCAACTACTTCAAAAACGCCGGCTATGGACAAGCCTGATATCATCACGCTCTAGGCGTGGGTTACAGGGGGTTTGCCTCATGAGTTCGCGGGCGCAATTTGGGCCACCTCTGCAGCTGTCGATTTCGTGGACTGGCTGTCGGGCGAATTTCCTAGATGGAAAATGAACCCGGTCAAATTGACAATACAGCCGCATTCTTACGAACCATCGACCATGGCGTCGACCCGCCCTGATCGGCGTCTCCTTTCAGCATGAGACATCTTTGACGCTGGCCTATGCTTACGATCTGACGACGACCTCCACCGACATCCCCTCGAAGGCGTCGGCCGGGCCCACGAAACTGCCAGCCACCGGCATGGCCTGTCGAATGTCGCGCGCGACAGCGACGGGTATCAAATTGAACCCGCCGACACTGCGGTTTGTCGGATCAAAAGTGATCCAGCCCGCGCCCGGTATGTAGATTTCCGCCCAGGCATGGGTCGATCCGGCGTCTGCGGATCCTGCAACGCCGTGATCCGGATTGTGGAGATAGCCGGAGACGATCCGCGCCCCGAAACCGAGACTGCGCGCCGCTTCAAGGAAGAGCACCGCAAAATCCCGGCAGGACCCCCAGCCGCGGTCCAGAGTCTGGATCGGCGACTGCGTGCCCTCGTCGTCCCGGCTCTGATAGCCGATCCATCGCGACACGCCGACGCACAAGTCTTTGAGCAGGGACAGCGTGTCCGTCGGATTTCCGCCGACGAACGCCTGCGCCCAGTTCCGCAAGCGCCCGACAGGGTCGGGATATTGCTGGACGGTCAGCGCGCCAAGATCGGTCCACTCGTCGTCGGAATAGCGGAAGGGATAGAAAATAGCGGAGGCGGCGATGGCGAAGACCGGCCACGCGACAGCGTCAAGTTGGAGCTCCGCGATGCTGTCGATCACCAGATTGTCAGCCATGGTTGGAAAGGCGGCCGTCGCGATGGCGTTGCCGAAGACGTCTTGCGTCCAAGTCACATCGGCGGCGGGCGTCACCGTCAGGTAGCTCGAGACAAGGCGCAGATCGCGACTCTCGCGCGGGCGAAGCATCAAACGGTGCGGTAAGAGGCTCACCGGCCGGCGGTAGCGATAGGTTGTCCTGTGATGGATTTTGAGCGTCGTCATCGGAAACTCCACAAGGGCGCCTTCGGCGAGCGCCTCGCGCTGGACGGCGCGGACGCCAGAGCTTCGGGCGCCGGAGTTGACGCGCCCCGGCGCCTTGGCGGCGATCGCACATCGGCCTGCCGCCAATCATCCGCGCGGCCGCGGCCGGCGGGGGCGTCGGCCAAGCCTCAATTGAACGCGATGAACAACGCCGTCGTCCGCCAGCGGCAAACGCAATGGCCGTTCAACGATCTCAGTCCCATCCAGCCGGGCGGAGAGAACGCCCCGGCTAACCCCGTCGGGATTCTCTACGAGAATCTCGTATCGTGCGGAGCGATACCGAACCGTCATCTGGAAGTTCCCCCAGACCTTGGGAATGCACGGGTCGAGATGCAGGAATGCGCCCCGCATGCGAAGTCCGAGGATGCTCTCGACGCCGGCCCGCTGCATCCAGCCCGCCGAGCCCGTGTACCAGGTCCAGCCGCCGCGCCCCACGTGCGGCGCGACGGCGTAGATATCGGCGGCGACGACATAGGGCTCCACCTTGTAGCGGTGCGCGTCCGCGCGGGTTCGGGCATGATTGATCGGGTTTAGGAGCGAGAAAAGGCTCGCGGCCTTGTCGCCTTCGCCAAGCGCGGCGAACGCCATCACCGACCACAAGGCGGCGTGGGTGTACTGGCCGCCGTTTTCACGAACGCCCGGCGGATAGCCCTTGATATAGCCGGGATCGAGCGACGTCTTGTCGAACGGCGGCGCAAACAGCAGCGCCAGCCCCTCTTCAGGCCGTATCAGCTCCCGCTCGACCGCCGCCATGGCGCGGGCCGCCCGTCCCGGCTTCGACGCGCCGGACAGCACCGCCCAGGATTGGGCGATGGAATCGATCCGGCACTCCTCGCTCATCGCCGAGCCGAGCGGCGTCCCGTCGTCGAAGAAGGCTCGCCGATACCAGTCGCCGTCCCACGCCTCGCGCTCGAGCGAAGCCTGCAGCGCGATGGCGCGCGCGCGCCATTTCGTGGCGCGGACCGACTCCTGGCGCGCCTCGGCGAGAGGAATGAAAGCGGTGAGCGCCGCGTGCAGGAACCAGCCGAGCCATACGCTCTCGCCGTTTCCTTTTTCGCCGACGCGGTTCATGCCGTCGTTCCAGTCTCCGGCGCCGATCAGAGGCAGCCCATGGCGGCCGAGGACGAGGCTTTGATCAAGGGCGCGGGCGCAATGTTCGAACAGCGTGGCGGTTTCGTCGGAGATCGTCGGAAGAAAGAAACAATCATGCTCGCTCGCCTCCAGCGCCCGGCCCTCCGAGAAGGGGACCAGCTCATCGAGAACGGAAACATCCGCGCTGGCCGCGACATAGTCGCCGACCGCGTAGGCGAGCCATGCGCGGTCGTCGGAGATGCGGGTGCGCACGCCCTGGCCGGACTGCGGCAGCCACCAATGCTGGACGTCGCCCTCGACGAACTGCCTCGCCGCCGCGCGCAGCAGGTGCTCGCGCGTCATCAAGGGCCGCGAGGCGGTGAGCGCCATCCCATCCTGCAGCTGATCGCGGAAGCCGTAGGCGCCGCTCGCTTGATAGAACGCGGAGCGCGCCCAGACGCGGCAGGCGAGAGTCTGGTAGAGGAGCCATCCATTCAGCATGACATCCATCGACCGGTCCGGCGTCTTCACCTCGACCGCTCCCAGGATATCATTCCAGCTGCGAGCGACTTCCGCCCGCACGGCGTCAAGATCAGCGGCGCGATATTGCGTGATCAATCTGCGCGCCTCATCGGCGTTCTCGGCTTGACCAAGAAAGAAGACGACCTCGACGGCGCCGTCGGGCGGCAGTTCGACCCTTGTGCGCATCGCGCCGCACGGGTCGAGGCCGGCCCCGACTTTGTCGGAGAGAGGCGCCGCACAGGCCAGCGCCTGCGGAGCCGCGACCGTCCCGTTCCGTCCGATGAACTCTCGGCGATCGCCGGTCCAATCGGTCTGACGCCCACATAGATCGATAAAGGCGACACGCGATCCGAAAGCGGCGTTCCATGAATTTCGGGCGAACATGGCGCCGGCCCGGGCGTCGATCTCGGTCGTCACGAAAGGGAGCGAGGCCGATCGCGACGGACCGAGAACCCATTCGACGTAGGCCGTCACGGAGAGGCGCCGGGTGCGGCCCGATCGATTGCGGAGCACGAGGCGCGATATCTTGATTGGCGAGTCGATGGGCACGTATTGCGTGAGATCGGCCGCGATCTCATGCGCCGCATGCTCGAACCGGCTGTATCCCCAGCCGTGGCGGGCGATGTAGGCGGCCGCTTGGTCGCGGATGGGAAGGGCCGTCGGGCTCCACAAATCGCCGGTGTCGTCGTCGCGCAGATAGAACGCTTCGCCGGGACGGTCGCTGACGGGATCGTTCGACCACGGGGTTAGCTGGTTGTCGCGGCTGTTGAGGGACCATGTGTAGCCGCTGCCTTCAGTCGCGGCCTGGAAGCCGAAAGCGGCGTTGGCGACCACGTTGATCCAGGGCGCCGGCGTCGACTGGCCGGGGCCGAGGATCGTCACATATTCCCTGCCGCCTTCGGCGAAGCCGCCGAGCCCGTTGAAAAATTCAAGCTCCGGCAAGGGCGGCGGCGACCGCGGCGCTGTTACAGTCGGAGCGCGCCTCGGCAAGGGACCGGCGGGAGCCTCAGCCTCGATGATCCGGTCGAGTTGCTCGAAAAGACTGCCGCGCTGGGCCACGAGAACCACCCGCGCCGCCGAAATGAGAAGAGCTCGAGTCTCGACAGGAATCAAGTCCGCCCGCAGCGCGAAGGCGCGTCCAGGCGGCTCTTCCACTCCCGCCAGCGGCCGCGACTGGCTGGCGCCGACCATCGTCTCGATCGCGATCTGAAGGTCCTGGATATAGGAGGATTGGCGCTCATTCAGGATGACGAGATCGACCGCGAGTTGCTTCATCCGCCAGTATTCGTGCGCATGCAGCAATTCGCGCGCCACGTCGAGATTTTCTGCGTCGGCGATCCGCAATAGTACGATCGGTAGATCTCCGGAAACGCCCTGCGCCCACAAGCCGGACTGCGGACCTGCGCCCCGGCAAATCGTTTCCGATGAGGGGCGCAATGTCGGCGCCGCATGGATCACATATCCTGCAAGACGCTGGAAAAGGCTGGCTTCGCCGGCGGTGACTCCGAGATGATGAAGCTGCACCTGGGCTTGCGTCCAGGCGAGCGTCGCCGCCCGCCCAAAGGCGCTCGTGTCTCTGTGCTTGTCCACGCCGTCGAGCAGCGTTTCGCGCGTGGACGCCACGATCGTCCAGAAAGCGACATGCGCAGTCGCCCCCGGCGCAATTCGGACGCGTCGCCGCAGGGCGAAGATCGGATCGAGAACAGCGCCGACCGTGTTTGAAAGCGGCCGTCCATCGATCATCGCGATCGGCGTGCGGATGCCGTGCCCGCGGCCAAGGAAGCGGGCCCTGTCGGTTTCGATCTCCAGCTTGCCCACAGTCTTGCCGTCGACGACGGCAAGATGCGCGGCCCAGATTTCGGGCTCCGTCGGTGCCCGTCTTCGCCTGGTCGCCAGGATGGCTCCGACATCGGCGAGATACTCGGTCTCGACGAACAGCTTGGAAAAGGCCGGATGCGCGAGGTCGGCGGCCTGAGGCGCCAGCGCGAGCTCGGCATAGGAAGTGATTTCGATCTCCCTCATGCGCGCGCCGGAATTCGAGATCGAGACGCGGCGAACCTCGGCGTCGTCTTCGGCCGAGACGAGGACGTCCAATGTCGTCGTCAACGTTCCATCGCGGCGAACGAACTCGGCGCGATCTTCGTTAAAGGCGACATTATATTCGTCGGGCTCGGCGCCGCTCGGTTGAAAGCCCGCCGACCACGCCTCGCCGCTGCGGACGTCCCTGAGAAAGATGTAGGAGCCGAAATCGTCGCAGGTCGCGTCCTCGCGCCACCTTGTCACGGCGATATCTCCCCAACGGCTATAGCCCGAGCCGGCCGCTGTGAGCATCGTGGCGAACCGGCCGTTCGAGAGCAGATGCGTGGCGGGGGTCGCCTGATAGGAGGAGGCGAATCGCCGACCGGCGAACGGCGCGACGCTCCGCGCCTTGCTGGCCGACTTCACCTCGCTCTCCCAAGGGCGGGAGACCGCGACGTCGCGCGGCATGCGCTCCTGCAATAGCAGCTCCGTCGCCTGGACGATGGGCTCGGCATGGAACCGCGCCCGCATGACGCCGTCCAGCAACGCATCGGCGATGGCGACGATCGTCATGCCCTGATGATGCGCCATGAACGCTCTTATGATGACGACGCTTTCGCCCTCGGGCACGCGGATCGGCGTATAGTCCAACGCCTCATAGAAACCATAGCGGCCTTGTGCGCCAGCCTTCGCCAGCCGCGCCAGATTGGCGCAGGCCGCACGCGGATCGACCATGGTGGCGAGCGCGGTCGCATAGGGCGCGACGACGAGATTTTCGCCAAGCCCACGTTTCAGGCCAAGACCCGGTATCCCAAAATTCGAATACT
>JBEKSH010000216.1:0-5660 GCA_049517235.1 Roseiarcus sp.
CGCGGAGGCGGCGAGCATAGGGCGAAGCGAAGCCGCCGGCACTGTCAGCAGATCGAGAAAGTGCCGAACTTGCGCGCCATTTTGCAAAACGGTCATTCGGCGACGCCCATGCGCAAGGCGGCGATCGTGCTCTCCATGCGCTGGCACGCCGCGTCGAGGCGGCGCACGCCTTCGGCAAGCTCTTCTTCGGTAATGATGAGGGGAGGCAACAGGCGCACGACATTGTCGCCGGCGGGGACCGTCAGCAGTTTCTCCTCTCGCGCCGCCGTGGCGAATTCGCCGTTGGGAACCTTGAGCTTCACGCCGACCATGAAGCCTTCGCCGCGTATCTCCTCGACGATTTGCGGGTGGCGATCTTTGAGTTCGGCAAGCCGCTGGCGCAACAGCAGGCCGAGCTGCGCGACGCGTTCGATAAAACCGGGCTCGAGAACGATGTCGAGAACGGCGTTGCCGACCGCCATCGCGAGCGGATTGCCGCCGAACGTCGTGCCATGCGTCCCGGCGGTCAAGCCCTTCGCCGCGTCGGCCGTCGCAAGGCAGGCGCCCATCGGGAAGCCGCCGCCGATCGCTTTGGCGACGGTCATGATGTCGGGGCTGATCCCGACATGTTCATAGGCGAAAAAGCGCCCGGTCCGGCCGACCCCCGTCTGGATTTCGTCGAATATCAGCAGGAGGTCGTGTTCGTCGCACAGGCGGCGCAAGCCGCGCAGGAACGCCGGCGCGACGACGCGCACGCCGCCTTCCCCCTGGATCGGTTCGATCAGGATTGCGCCGGTGTTGGGGCCGATCGCCGCCTCGACGGCGTCAAGGTCGGTGAGGGCGATCTGATCAAACCCGGCGACCTTTGGCCCGAATCCCTCGAGATACTTGGCCTGACCGCCCGCCGCGATGGTCGCCAGCGTGCGGCCGTGAAAGGCGCCTTCGAAGGTGAGGACGCCATAGCGCTCGGGATGGCCGCCGACGAACTGGCGCTTGCGCGCCATCTTGATCGCCGCTTCATTGGCTTCGGCGCCCGAATTGGCGAAAAACGCCAGATCGGCAAAGGTCGCCTCGGTCAGGCGCCTGGCGAGGCGCTCGCCTTCGGGGATCTGATAGAGGTTCGACGTGTGCCAAATCTTGGCGCCCTGGCTCGCCAGCGCCTCGACGAGATGGGGATGCGAATATCCCAGCGCGGCGACGGCGATGCCGCTGCCGAAATCGAGATAATGTTCGCCCTCGGTCGAGGTCAGCCAGCAGCCGTCGCCCCGCTCGAAGGCGAGGTCCGCCCGCGCGTAAACCGGCAAGATCGCGGATGACACGTTCATGCTCCATTCACCGAGATTGCCGCTTCTGACGGACGGCAAAAACGAAAACGCCGCCCCGCAGGGACGGCCGCTCTTTGGGCGCGATCATAAGGGAATCATGACCGAGCGGTCAAATCGCGGCGGCGCCCGCGCAAAAATAATTTGCGCCGCCGCCGCCCCCGCCCAAGCCGCAAATTGCGGCCCTAAGGCGTTGATGCGACTCAATCAATCGAAGGCGCTTTTCGGCCCGCGCGCGATGGCGCGATACGAGAGCTGGGGAAAAGACCCTACCGAAGGGGCTGCGGACTCTTGCGCGAGATTCAACGAGTAGTGTAGCCTTGGCGCAATGAACCACGACATGTCGTGTGGCGGACCTTCATGAGAGCGTTTGGGTGCGTGGCGTTCGACGGCGCGGCCGTTCGAGCGAGGTGGGGGGATTCTGTCTGGAACCTGTGCATTGAACGGAACGGGCGTTCGACGTTCACGCCCTGACGTTCGGAAATGATGAGGCCAAAATGTCTTGGACGGACGAGAGGGTCGAGCTGCTGCGGCAACTATGGCTCGACGGCAAGAGCGCAAGCCAAATATCGGCGGAACTTGGCTTGGGCGTCACCCGCAACGCGGTTATCGGCAAAGTGCATCGACTGGGGCTGTCGGGGCGCGCAAAATCGGCGTCCCCCGCGGCGCCGCGCGTTCGGCAGCGGCCCGCGGCGGTGCCCCGGGCGCCGATGGCCAGCCGTTCGAGCGGCGGCGCTCATGTCGTGCGCGGCAACACGGCGCTGGCTTTTTCGATCGAAACGGCGATCGACCCCCGGCCGGTGTTTCACGAAGACGTCGTCGTTCCGATGTCGCTGCGCGTGACGATCGTCGAGCTCAAGGAAGCGATGTGCCGCTGGCCGCTGGGCGATCCGACCACGCCCGAGTTCCGCTATTGCGGCATTCAAACGGCTGGAGCCGGCCCCTATTGCGCCCACCACGGACGGATGGCCTACCAGCCCGCGATGGAGCGCCGCAGAGAGCGCGACCGCCGCGTCGCCGTCCCGCGGCTGACCTGACCGTCTGGCGGCGGACGGTCGGCCAGAGCAGGGTTGCTTCGGCTTGAATCAGCTCCGCTGCGCGCCATCGCGTCCCGACGCATGGTTCTTAAGGAGTCTGCGACTTCTTTTGGGATGACGCCTCAGCGCTCGGCCTTGCCGAAGGTCTCGTCGAACGAATAGCCGGTGCCGCGAACGGTGCGGATCGGGTCGCGCTCGCGGCCGCGCGACAAGGCTTTGCGCAGGCGCCCGACATGGACATCGACGGTGCGCTCGTCGATTTCGACCGAAAGCCCCCAGACGCCATCGAGCAATTGCGCGCGCGAGAACACGCGGCCCGGCTTTTCCAGAAGATATTCCAGCAGCCGAAATTCGGTGGGACCCAAATGGACGTCGCGCGAGCCGCGCCGCACGCGCCTGGTCTCGCGGTCGAGATCGAGGTCGCCGGCGGAAAGCTTCTCGGCGATGCGCTCGGGCCGGCTGCGCCGCAGCAGCGCGCGCACGCGCGCCATAAGCTCGGGCACAGAAAAAGGCTTCACGACGTAGTCGTCCGCGCCGACCGACAGACCACGCACGCGCTCGCCTTCCTCGCCGCGCGCCGTCAGCATGATGACAGGCAAGGTGCGGGTGCCCTCCCGCGCGCGCAGGCGCCGGCAGATTTCGAGGCCCGACACGCCCGGCAGCATCCAGTCGAGGATCAACAGGTCGGGCGGACTCTCGACGAGCCGCAACTCGGCTTCGTCGCCCCGCTCGACGCATTCGGCGACATAGCCTTCGGCCTCCAGATTGTAGGCGAGCAGCAGAGCGAGATCGGCCTCGTCTTCGACGACGAGAATCCGCGGCGAGGTCGACGCGGCGGCGCGCGCCGGCTCCTTGCGCTCTTCGTTCATTGCGCGACCAACCCGACCGGCGCGGCGGCGAAGTCAGGGCGCCCCTTCGGGCGCTCGGCCGGCAGCGCGTCGCCGGTAACCAGGTAATAGATCGTCTCGGCGATATTCGTGGCGTGATCGCCAATCCGCTCGATGTTCTTCGCGCAGAACAGCAGATGAGCGCAGAACGAGATGTTGCGCGGATCCTCCATCATATGGGTCAGCAGGTCGCGAAAAACCGAATCCTCCAGCGCGTCAAGCTCGGCGTCGCGCGTCCACACCACCTGCGCCCGCTCGATGTCGTGCTGCGCATAGGCGTCGAGCACGTCCTTCATCAGCTCGGTCGCCAATTCGTTCATGTGCTTGAGGCCGATGAGCGCGCGCGGCACGTGCGCCTCGGCGCCGATCAGCACCGTCCTCTTGGCGATGTTCTTGGCGAGATCGCCGACCCGCTCCAGATCGCCGGCGATGCGTATCGCGCCGATGATTTCGCGCAGGTCGACCGCCACCGGCTGGCGCCGCGCGATCGTCAGGATCGCCTGTTCCTCGATCTCGCGCTGAAGCGCGTCGAGGCGCGGGTCCTTGGCGATCACCTGCTGGGCGAGGTCGAGATCGACGTTGCTTAACGCGTCCATCGCGTCGATGATCATCTTCTCGGCGATGCCGCCCATTTCGGCGATGCGCCGGCCTAGGTCGTCGAGTTCCTTGTCATAGGCCCTGGTCGTATGTTCGCTCATCAAATGTCTCCGCTCAGCCGAAGCGGCCGGTGACGTAGTCTTGCGTGCGCTTTTCGCGCGGCGAGGTGAAGAGCCTGCTTGTCTCCTCGAATTCGACGAGCTCGCCCAGATACATGAACGCCGTGAACGCCGATACGCGCGCCGCCTGCTGCATGTTATGCGTCACGATGGCGATCGTGTAATCCTCGGTCAGTTCGTCGATCAGCTCTTCGATCTTGGCGGTGGATATCGGGTCGAGCGCCGAGCACGGCTCGTCAAAAAGAATGACTTCGGGGCGGATCGCCACGGTGCGGGCGATGCAAAGGCGCTGCTGCTGCCCGCCCGACAGGCTGAGGCCGCTGACGTTCAATTTGTCGCTGACTTCGTTCCATAGCGCGGCGCCTTTCAGCGCCTTCTCGACCCGGCCGTCCATCTCGCTCTTGGGGAGTTTCTCGTAGAGCTTTATGCCGAATGCGATGTTGTCGTAGATCGTCATCGGAAACGGCGTCGGCTTCTGGAAAACCATGCCGACTCTCGCGCGCAGGAGATTCAAATCCTGGCCCGCGGCGAGAATGTTGTCGCCGTCAAGCATGACCTCGCCTTCGGCCCGCTGATTGGGATAGAGTTCGTACATGCGGTTTAGCACGCGCAGCAGCGTCGACTTGCCGCAGCCCGACGGCCCGATGAACGCCGTCACCTTGTTGCGGTACAGCGGCAGATTGATGCTCTTGAGCGCAAGGTTTTCGCCATAGAAGAACTTCAGTGCGCGGATGGCGATCTTTTCGCGCAGATCGGGCTTGAGCTCGGGCATTTGATTCATTTCGTCGTCCTCGATGTTCCGAGCCAGCGCGCCGCGATCGACAGCGCGAGCACCGCCACGGTGATCAGCATCGCTCCGGTCCACGCCAACTGCTGCCAATCCGCGTATGGGCTCAGCGCGAACTGGAAGATCACGATGGGCAGGCTCGACATCGGCGCGTTGAGATCCGTACTCCAGAATTGATTGTTCAACGAGGTGAACAGCAGCGGCGCGGTTTCCCCGCTGACGCGCGCGATAGCCAAGAGAACGCCGGTGATAAGGCCGGCGCGCGCCGCCTTGTAGGCGATCCTGAGGATCACGTGCGAGCGTGGCATGCCGAGGGCCGCCGCCGCTTCGCGCAGCGAAGTCGGCACGAGGAGCAGCATGTCCTCGGTCGTGCGCACGACGACGGGCACGACAAGAATGGCGAGCGCCACGACGCCCGCCATCGCGGAGAAATGGCCGATCGGCGCCACCATGATCTCATAGACGAACAATCCGATCACGATCGAGGGCGCGCTCAGCAAAATGTCGTTGATGAACCTGACAATCGTGGCGAGGCGGGAAAAGCGGCCGTATTCGGCCATGTAGGTGCCGGCGAGCATCCCGAGCGGCGTGCCGATGAGAACCGCCAGGCCGGTCATCAGCAGGGAGCCCATGATTGCGTTGAGCAACCCGCCGGCGCCGCCCGGCGGCGGCGTCATTTGCGTAAAGACGGCGATATCCAGCCCGGCGAGCCCCCGCCAGAACAGGGTGGCGAGGATCAGAGCGAGAAAGCTGAGACCGAACGCCGTCGCCGCGTAGCAAAGCGCCATGACGACCGCGTTCGACCGGCTGCGCGCGCCATAGAGCGATCCATTCATTTCTAGGCTCCCTTTTGGCGTTCGAGCCGCATCAACATCAACCGGGCGATCGCCAGAACGAAAAAGGTGATGACAAAAAGAATCAGCCCGAGAGCG
>JBEKSH010000217.1:0-5623 GCA_049517235.1 Roseiarcus sp.
AGGTCGCTGAGCGCTCCGCCCCATGAGCAGAAGGTGAGTTTCGCCGCGTCGGCCCGGGCGCGACCCATGAAGCCTGTCAGCGCGCCGGCGGCCCCGGCGGCGATCAGATGTCGTCTCGTCAGCATGATGGTCTCCTCCTTCACGATGTCTCCGGCAGGATCGAGACGCGCTCCCGATCCCAACCGATCTCGATCTGGTCGCCGGCCGGCGCGTCCGAACTGAAGAGCCGCGACCAAAGTTCGACGCCGCCCGGCAGGGCGAGCCTGAGCGCTACGATCTCTCCGAGGAATATGCGCTCGGCGATGCACGCCCGCTGTCCGCCGGCGACGGGGCGGACATGCTCGGGCCGGATCAGCGCGCACGCGGCGTCGCCTATCCGCAGGCCCTGTCCCGCGTGTCCCTCGATCGGCGAGGCGAGGCCGTCGGCGCCGAGCGTCGCACGCCCGTCCCGCAGCCCCACCACGCGGCCGGCGATCAGGTTCGATTCGCCAAGAAAGCGCGCGACGAAGCTATCGGCGGGTCGGCTGTACAACTCTCGCGCCGTCCCCAATTGCACCAGTCGGCCGCCGCGTATCACGGCGATGCGGTCCGACATGACGAGCGCTTCTTCCTGGTCATGCGTCACATAGAGCGTGGTGCGCGGACGGGCGACGTGCATGCGGCGGATCTCGATCTGCACTTCTTTGCGCAACTGCTTGTCGAGCGCGCCGAGCGGCTCGTCCATCAACAGGATGTCGGGCTCGATCGCCATGGCGCGCGCCAACGCCACGCGCTGCTGTTGGCCCCCGGACAGATTGAGCACGGATCGGCACTCGAAGCCATCGAGGCGCACCGCGCCCAGCGCATCCTCGACCCGTCGCCGCAGTTGGGCCGGCGCTATCTTGCGCACCCGCAGCCCATAGGCGACGTTTTCGAATACGTCGAGATGCGGGAACAGCGCGTAGTTCTGGAACACCATGCCGATATTGCGTCGGCGCGCGGGCACGGCGGTGACGTCGCGTCCGGCGACGAACAGCGAGCCGGCGGTGGGCTCGACATAGCCCGCGCAAATGTTGAGGAGCGTCGACTTCCCGGAGCCCGACGGCCCAAGGAAACTGACGAACTCGCCCGACGCGATATCGAGGTCGAGCGGGCAGAGCGCTTCCAAGGCGCCGAAGCGCTTGGCGATGCCGCGAAATGCGACGGCGGTCACCTCGCCCTCCGCGTCGCGAGCCGTCCGATCGCCGCGCCCAGGACGGCCAGGATAATCATGATCGTCGCGGCGACCGCGACGACCGGCGTATATTCGACGCGCACCTCCTCCCAGATGCGCACCGGCAGCGTCTTGACGCTAGGTCCCGCGAGAAAGACCGCAAGCACGACCTCGTCGAACGAGGTGACGAAGGCAAAGACGCCGCCGCCCACCACGCCGGGCAGAATCGACGGCAAGGTTATCGTGCGGAACACACGCCAAGGCCCGGCGCCCAGACTGCTCGCCGCCAGAGCAAGATGTGGATCGAGCGCGGCGACCGCCACGCCGACATTCAGGACGACATAGGGCAACGCCAGCATCGTATGGGCCAGCACGAGGCCGAGCGCGCTCCCCACCAGACCGGCCGCCCGGGCGAGCGCGTAGAGCCCGACCGCGAGCACGATCACCGGCGCGATTATTGGCCCCAGGAAGAGGCCGGTGGCGAGCGCCCTCATGCGGGGTCCGAGCCCTGTGAGGCCAAGCGCCGCCGAGGTTCCGGCCGCCACCGACAACAGGCAGGAGAGCGTCGCGACCTCGAGGCTCGTCAGGAGCGCGCGCAGCCAGGACGAATCGGCAAAGAAAGCGCTCCACCAGCGCAGCGACCAGTCGTGCGGCGGCAGCCGCAGAAAGCTTTGTTCGCTGAAAGCGAGCGGCACGGCCGCGAGAACCGGCATGACGATCAGAGCGGCCAGCAGCGCCGCGAAAGCCTTCGTCAAGGCGCTGGCGGGCGTCACCTGATCTCCGATAGCGCGCGCATCGGCACGAACCGCCCCGCCAGGCCGATCACCGCGAGCGCCATGGCGAGCAGCGTCATCGAAGCGGCCGCCGCGAGCGGCCAGTCCAGGCGATCGTTGACAAAGGAATCGATCAGCATCGAGATCGTCGTGTCGGATGGGCCGCCGAGGAGAGCCGGCGTCACAAAGAAGCCGAGCGAAAGGAGGAAGGTGAAGGTCGCGGCGGTCGCGAGGCCGCGCGCCGAAAGCGGCAGAAGCACGCGCCTGAAGGTTCCCGCGCGCGAGGCGCCGAGCCCGTCGCTCGCGCGCAGTAAGGCGGGGTCGATGCGCGAGAGCGCCGTGTAAATCGGCAGCACGGCGTAGGGAAGCAGCACATGCACCATGCCGATCGCGACGCCCGGAAAAGCGAACAGCAAAGGCAGTGGATGATCGACGATCCCGAGCGCCAGGACGAAGCGGTTGAGAGGTCCGTTGCTTCCCAGGATCAACATCCAGGAGAAGGTCCGCACTAGCACGCTGATCCATAAGGGCAGAACGACGCAGGCGAAGATCGTGGCGCGCCAGCCCGCATCGAGCCGGATAAGCGCGAGCGAAAGCGCAAGGCCGATGGCCAGGCTCGCCGCCGACACGACAAGGGCCAGCACGACCGTGTTCCGCAGCACCACGCGATAGACATCGACCGTCGCCAGTTCTCGGTAGGCCGCGAGCGGACCGGCCGGCGACGAAACGCTCAGCACTGCGAGGCGCATCAGCGGCGCTACGAACCCCAGCCCGATGATCGCCATGGCGGGGGCCAGCAGCAGCGCGGCGAGGGCGATGCGCGCGCTCCGCTGCCGACCGCCCGCGCTCACAGGCGGCGGTCCCGAAGGATCTCGCGCGCGGCGTTGTGGCCGACAACGCCGCCCACGCCTCCGCCGGGATGGGCGGAGGAGCCGCATTGGTAGAGTCCCTTGATCGGCGTGCGGTAGTCGGCCCAATGCGGCGCGGGCCGCGCCCAGAAGAGCTGATCGATCTGCAACTCGCCATGAAAGATATGGCCGTGCGGCGAGCCGATTTTCGCCTCGATGTCGGGCGGCGTCAGCACCTGCATGTCGATGACGCCGCTCGAAAAGCCCGGCGCATGTTCCTCCATCACCCGCATCACGTTGCGCACGAGCTCGTCCTTTCGGGTGGTCCAGTCGCCCTCCTTCAGCGTGTACGGCGCATGGCCGCCGAACAGATGGACGACATGCTTGCCCGGCGGCGCAATGGTGTCGTCGACGAAGCTCGGCGTCACCGGCGTTACGAAGGGTTCGCGCGACATGTCGCCGTATTTGGCGTCGTCGTAAGCCCTTTCGAGATATTCGATGGTCGGCCCGATGTGGGCGTAGGTCGGATAGGCGAAGCCGCAGGCCTGCGCATCGAAGGCGGTGTATCGCGGAAGCGCCTCGCAGGCGATGTTGATCTTGAAGGCGCTGGAGAACGTCCGGTAGGCCTCCACGTCGCGCACGAAATCGGCGGGCAGCGTGGACTTGTCGAGGAATTTGAGGAAGGTCAGCTTCGCCGAGACATTGCTCGCCACGATGCCGGCCTCGTAGCGCGTTGCATCGGCGAGCGTCACGCCGGTCGCGCGGCCGTTGGCCGTCTCGATCGAGGCGACCTCGCACGCCGTTTTGACGACGAGGCCCTTCTCCTGTCCCGATCGGGCGATCGCTTGCGTGATCGATCCCATCCCGCCGCGCACGAAGCCCCAGCCGCCGGCGCCGGCGTGCTCGCCCATCAGGTGGTGCATTACGACATAGGCGGAGCCGGGGCTCTTGGGTCCGACAAAAGTGCCGATGCCGCAATAATAGGCAAGCACCGCCTTGACCTCGGAACGCTCGAACCATTCGGAAAGGTAGTCGTCGGCGCTCATCGTCATGAGGTCGACGAGGCGGAACAGCTTGCCTCCGACACGGCGGTATTTCCACAGGAACTTCGCCGTCTCCTTGAAGGAGCGCCAGTCGCGGCATGACGGATCGGGCGGCGTCTCGAGCAGGATCTTCCGCATGATCTTGACCGAGTCCATGAGATAGCGGTCGAACTCGGGATAGATCGCCGCGTCCTTCGCCGAGAAGCGCGCGAAGGAGGCCTGCGTCTTGGCGATGTCATCGGCGAAGACGATGTAATCGTTACCCGGCAGAAGGCCGAACATGTCGGTCGCCGGAAGCACTTGATAGCCGTATTTCGCCAGTTCAAGATCGGCGATGACCTTCGGATGAAGGAGGCTCATCAAATAGCTGAACACCGAGAACTTGAAACCCGGAACCACTTCCTCGGTGACCGCCGCGCCGCCGATCACCGGGCGACGCTCCAGCACAAGCGTCTTCAGGCCGGCGCGCGCGAGATAGGCGCCGCAGGTCAGTCCGTTGTGGCCGCCCCCGACGATGATCGCATCATAGCGTTCCGCCATGTCTGAACTCTCCGGCGACTTAGCTTGCATTAAAATTTTGATGCGGTATTTTTGTCAATAGAAAAAGTCTTGCCGCGTGATTCCCATCGTCCGCTTGTCCCGCAAAAGCGCCGAAGCGCCGTCCGAGCCGCCCGACCCGGGCCAGCCGCGCCTGATCGGGCGAGAGATCCGCGCCCTGCGCAAGGCGCGCGCCGTCACGCTTTCGGAACTCGCCGCGGCGAGCGGTTTGTCGATCGGCTATCTGAGCCTTCTGGAGCGCGACCGCTCGACGCCGTCGATCAAGGCGCTGCACGCCGTGTCGCGCGCGCTCGGCGTCACCATCAGCTGGTTCTTTGAAGCCAACGAAGTATCGGAGGAGGAACGTGACCTCGTGGTGCGCCGCGCGCGCCGCCGGCGACTCGACTATTCGGCCGGCGTGGTTGACGAACTCCTGAGCCCAAACCTTGCGGGCGCGCTGGAGCTTCTGTCGTGCCGATTCCCTCCCGGCGCATCGTCGGGCGAAGAGCCCTACACGCATTCGGGCGAAGAAGCCGGCGTCGTGCTCCGCGGCCGACTGGAGCTCTGGGTCGACGGTCGGTCGGTGACGCTGGAGGCGGGCGACAGCTTCGGCTTTAAGAGCGCGCTGCCTCACCGCTACCGCAATCCCGGTCCGGACGAGGCGGAGGTGATTTGGGCGATCACCCCGCCGAGCTATTGAGCATGAGCCGTCTCGCCAATCTCTGGGAGGAGACCGCCGTCGCGGCGCCAACGGTCGAGCCGCTCGATGGCGAGGCCAGCGCCGACGTGCTGGTGGTCGGCGCCGGCTATCTCGGCCTCTCGGCGGCGCTTCATATCGCGGAAGCCGGCGGCGACGCCATCGTCCTCGAGGCGGAGGCGCCGGGGTATGGCGCGTCCGGCCGCAATGGCGGGCAGCTTATCCCCGGACTGAAATACGATCCCGACGATATCGAGGCGTCGCTCGGCCGCGAGCGGGGGGAACGGCTTTGGCGCTTCGCCGGCGGCACAGCGGACTTTGTGTTCACTCTCGTCGAACGGCTCGGCCTCAGGGCCGAGGCCCGCCGCACCGCATGGATCCAAGGCGTCCATTCCGCGAGGGCCGCCAAGCTCGCGCGTTCGCGCGCCGAGCAATGGCAAAGGCGAGGCGCCAATGTCGCCTATGTCGAGGCGGAGGAGGCCGAGCGCCTGACGGGCGCCGGCGCCTATGTCGGCGCTTTCGTCGATCGCCGC
>JBEKSH010000218.1:0-5616 GCA_049517235.1 Roseiarcus sp.
GCGAAAGTCTCGAAAGCTATTTTCAGAGGTCCGGGCGTCTCTGACTGCGCGGCCCCCGGAATCATATTTCGGTTCGCGCGTCTCCGGGCGACGCGGCAATCCTGCAGCGGAACAAGCCGCTGACGGGGCAATGGCAGGCGCTCCTTCAGTTGGCGGGTCGGGGAGGCGATAAACGGAGCCGCCCTCCTCGCTTCGCTCACGGACCACCGAATAGCCGCGCTTGCGTACTCCCGTGATTGCGGCGCGCGTGGTGTGTGGCAGCCAACCGGTCGCCTCGGTCAAAGCGAGAATGGTCGCTCCCTCCGACCGCCGCAGCAATGCAATCACCGAGGCGAGCTTGCTGCCCTCGCGTGGAGCCGCCTTGCCGACATCCGGCGCTTGAGTCGCCGCGTCGGACGAGCTCGTCGCTGCGGCAAGAGACTCCGGCGATGGCGTTTCTCTGCGCTCCGGCGCCACGTCGCCCTCGTCGTCAGCGGCGATCATTTTCATGCCGGCTGCGGTCAGCTTCAGCGCATAGGCCTGTCCGCCTTCGCCATCGCGACGCCAGGCTGGCATTCCAGCCTTCGCCTTGATCTCCTTCACGAGCCCTTCGGCGACTAGCTTGGCCGCGACTTTCTGCGCGGCGCCGCCCTTCAGATTTGGCGATGAAACAAGGCAACGATCCTCGCGTCCTGCGGCGGCGCTCAGCATCGCGAGCTGGCTATCGGTAAGCTTGGTGGACATGGTCTAGCCTTTCGTGTCGATGAGGGCCCGGCCAATCCAGGCCCCTCACTGACGCGAGCCCCGGATCGACTTCGATCGTCGGGGCGTAGACCTTGCCGCGCAGCGTCTTCAACCGCGCGACACCCACACACGCTCTCTTTCGAACGAAACGCCAGTCCTTTCTGAGACAAGGCGCCGAGAACATGCGCCGCCTCCCCCCTGCTGTTAAGAACTGCTTATCGTCGCGCGGCTTGATAGAGCGATGCCCTCCGAAGGCAGAGGCCAGGGGTTCGAATCCCTTCGGGTGCGCCAATCATTTCAATGACTTATCGGTGAGCCCCCGCGGGAATGCGCGGGCCGGGAAGGTAGGGGGAAGAAAACGGTCCCTCTCGCCAGCCTGGAGATGCCATACAACCTTGATTGGCGGGCAATCTCATGACGGCCTTCACCCGCTATATCGGCATCTACTATTCTGGCGCGCAAACGCCGAGCGAGAGCCTGAAGGGTCTGCGCGTCTAAATGGCCGAGGCTGATGCGCCGCCAATCGAAATGCTGCGCCCACTTTCGCCACGCAGACGGGGCGAAGGGTTCTCCGCGCGGCGACTTGCGGCCGGCGGACGTCCATACACATGCTCTCTTTCGAACGGAACGCCAGTCGTTTCTCAGCGACCAAGGCGGTGAGTCGGTTATGCCTTGGGCCTCCAATGGTCGACATGCAAGCGTCTCGGAGGCCAGGGCGCGATCGAGCCGAGCAACGCCCTCGCGGGAGCCTAAGCGGCAAAATCTGAACGCGCAAGCTCGCGCGGCGCAGCTAATGCGCGGTGGCGAAGTTGTGCAGCGTCGCCACGTTGGTCCACCGTCTGGCGACGATCTCGAAGGCGCGGGCGGGTTCAGGCGGTCCGAATTGGTCGGCCTCGATCTCGCCGACATCGAGCGCGTCCGGCAGGGCATGATCATCTCGCTGCGCCGCTCCAAAACCGACCAGGAAGGCGCGGGGTGGAAGATCGGTATCCCCTACGGCCGAAGCCGGCACTGCCCTGTCATCGCCCTCGACCATTGGCTTTCCGCCTCCAGCATTGACCACGGCCCTGTCTTCCGTCCGGTCGATCGGCATGGCCGGGTAGCGCAAGCAGCGAACTCGCCTTTTCCCCCATCTTTACGTTTTCCTTATGCCGCGAGGCCCAATTCCACATGGAATCCTTGCACTCATGTGACGTAAGAATGCGCGGTCAATGTGGAGGCGCACTGCCATGGCTGATCTAATCTATCTCGCGATCGGGGTTCTGTTCTTCGTCCTGATGGGCTTTTACGCCAACGCCTGCAGCCGATTGTAAGGAGAAACGCAATGATCGAGCCCATCATCGGCCTGATCGTCGGGGTCAGCCTCGGCGCCTACTTATTGTACACGCTGATCCATCCCGAAAAATTCTGACCGGCCGCTCTAAAGAATTCTGAACCCGAAGGTGACGCCATGACACTCGTCGGCTGGTCGCAAATCGCGATCGTCCTCGCGCTCGTGCTCGCAACCGCCATACCCTTGAGCGGCTATATGACGAGCGTGTACGCGGGCAAAGACAATTTTCTCTCGCCCGTTCTGCGCCCCGTCGAGCGCGGTTTCTATCGCCTCGCCGGCGTCGACGAGACGCGTGAACAAAGCTGGTTCATCTACGCGATCGCCATGATCGCTTTCTCGATCGCCGGATTCGTCTCGCTCTACGCTCTGCAGCGGCTCCAGAACGTGTTGCCGCTCAATCCGCAGGGTTTCGACGCCGTTCCGGCCGATCTGTCGTTCAACACGTCGATCAGCTTCATCACCAATACCAATTGGCAGAATTACGGCGGCGAGACGACGATGAGTCATCTCACCCAGATGCTCGGTCTCACCGTTCATAACTTCCTGTCGGCGGCGACGGGCCTCGCCATGGCCTTTGCGCTGGTGCGCGCTTTCGCGCGCTCGTCCGCGACGACGGTCGGCAATTTCTGGGTCGATATGAGTCGCGTCACCCTTTACATCCTGCTGCCGATCTCGATCGTCCTTGCGCTGGTTTTCGTCGCGCTCGGGGTGCCGCAGACGCTGACCGGCTCGGTCGACGTGACGACGCTCGAGGGCGTCAAACAAACGATTTCGATCGGTCCGATGGCGAGCCAGGAAGTGATCAAGGAGCTCGGCACCAATGGCGGCGGATTCATGAACGCCAATTCCGCGCATCCGTTCGAGAATCCCAACGCCTGGACCAACATCCTCGAGATATTTGCGATATTGCTGGTTCCGGTTACTTCGGTGCTCGCCTTCGGCCGGGCTGTCGGCGACTTCAAGCAAGGCCGCGCGATCCTGATCGCCATGGCGATCATGCTCGTGCTTGGCATTGGCGTCGTCTATTGGGCGGAAAGCGCTGGAACTTTGGGCTTGACCGCTCTCGGGCTCGATCCGTCGGCCGGCAACCTCGAAGGCAAAGAGGTTCGCTTCGGGCAGGCGCTGAGTTCGATGTTCGCCACGGCGACGACGGCGACCAGCACCGGCGCGGTCAACACGATGCACGATTCGCTGACGCCGCTCGGCGGCCTTGTGCCGCTGTTCAACCTGCTGGCCGGCTGCATCTGGCCGGGCGGCGTCGGCGCGGGGCTCTATGGCTTCCTCGTCGTGGCGATCATCGCCGTCTTCGTCGCCGGTCTGATGGTCGGCCGCACGCCCGAATATCTGGGAAAGAAGATCGAAACGCGCGAGATGAAGCTCGCGATGTTCGCGGTGCTGATCTATCCGATGAGCGTGCTCGGCTTCTCGGCGGCCTCGGTGCTGCTGCAGACCGCGCTCGACAGCCTCAACAACGCGGGACCGCACGGGCTCTCGGAGATCATCTACGCCTACGCCTCGGCCAACGCCAACAACGGCTCGGCTTTCGCCGGACTGAACGGCAATACGCCGTGGTTCAACACGACGCTCGGCATCGTCATGCTGTTGGGCCGCTTCGCCTATGTCATTCCGGTGCTGGCGCTTGCCGGAGGGCTGGCGGCCAAGAAGAAGGCGCCGGCTTCGGCGGGCACTTTCCCGACCACCGGGCCGCTGTTCGTCGGCCTGCTGCTCGGCGTCATCGTCATTCTCTATCTGCTGCAATATTTCCCGGCGCTCGCGCTGGGGCCGGTTGTCGAGCATTTCCTGATGCTGGGCGGCAAGGCTTTTTGACAGCGGCGCTCTCTTGATCGGAGTTATCCATGTCGACCAAAGCAAAGGCTCAGGGGCTTTTCGATCCCCAAATCATCCGCAGGGCGGTCTTGGACGCTTTGCGTAAGCTCGATCCGCGAAAGTTGGCGCGCAATCCGGTGATTTTCGTCACCGAAGTCGTCTCGGTCGTCGTGACCGGATTCTTCATCCGCGATCTCATCACGCACGAAACCTCGCCGTTGTTCTCCGGCCAGATTGCTTTCTGGCTGTGGTTCACGGTGCTGTTCGCCAATTTCGCGGAAGCGGTGGCCGAGGGACGCGGCAAGGCGCAGGCCGACGCGCTGCGCAAGACGCGCACCGACACCCGCGCCAAACGCTATGTCGATCCGAAGAAACTGGGCGGCGTCTACGAAGGCGTCAACGGGCTCGATCTGCGCGTTGGCGATGTCGTTCTCGTCGAAGCGGGCGACATCATTCCGGGGGACGGCGATATTATCGAAGGCGTCGCCTCGGTCAACGAATCGGCGATCACCGGCGAATCGGCGCCGGTCATCCGCGAGGCCGGCGGCGACCGCTCCGCCGTGACCGGCGGCACCACCGTTTTGTCCGACCAGATCAAGGTGCGCATCACGGCGGCGCAAGGCTCGACCTTCATCGATCGCATGATCGCGCTCGTCGAGGGCGCCGAGCGTCAGAAGACGCCGAACGAACTCGCCCTGTCGATCCTGCTCTCCGGACTGACGCTGATATTCCTGATCGTCTGCGTGACGCTGTGGCCGCTCGCGGGCTATTCGGGAACGGTGCTTTCGGCGACGGTCTTGATCGCGTTGCTGGTCTGCCTCATTCCGACGACGATCGGCGGCCTGTTGTCGGCGATCGGCATCGCCGGCATGGATCGTCTGGTCCGCTTCAACGTGATTGCGACCTCCGGCCGGGCGGTCGAGGCGGCGGGCGACTGCGACACCCTGCTGCTCGACAAGACCGGCACGATCACCTACGGCAATCGCATGGCCGACGAGTTCATTCCGGTGGCGGGCGTGACCGAACGCGCCCTGGCGGAGGCGGTGCTGCTCGCCAGCCTCGCCGACGATACGCCGGAAGGCCGCTCGATCGTGGCGCTCGCCAAGAGCCGCTACGGCGTGCAAACGCCGGCCGGTTCGGCGCAGTCGACGGTGGTGCCCTTCAGCGCGCAGACTCGAATTTCCGGCATCGATCTGCCGGGCCGCGTGTTGCGCAAGGGTGCGGTCGACGCGATCCTCGCGCAGTCCGGCATGACGCGCGACAGTTCGCCCGTCGACTTCAACCAGGCGGTCGATCGCATCGCGCGCTCGGGCGGCACGCCCTTGGCCGTGTCCGACAACAATCGTTTGCTCGGGACCGTCAACCTCAAGGATATCGTCAAACCCGATATTCGCCCGCGCTTCGCGGCGCTGCGCGCGATGGGCATCAAGACGGTGATGGTGACGGGCGACAATCCGCTCACCGCCGCGGCGATCGCCTCGGAAGCCGGCGTCGACGATTTTCTGGCGCAGGCGACGCCGGAGGACAAGCTCGCCTACATCCGGCGCGAGCAGCAGGGCGGCCGCCTGATCGCGATGTGCGGCGACGGCACCAATGACGCGCCGGCCCTCGCACAAGCCGACGTCGGCGTCGCCATGCAGACCGGCACCCAGGCGGCGCGCGAAGCGGGAAACATGGTGGATCTCGATTCCGATCCGACCAAACTGATCGAAATCGTCGGCATCGGCAAGCAG
>JBEKSH010000219.1:0-5609 GCA_049517235.1 Roseiarcus sp.
TGGGCGGATTGTTCAATGCGCTCGATACGTTGCGGCGTCACGGCGGCGACCCGAATGTTCGCGAATCCTCGCTCAGTTTGCTGCAACGAGGCCTCACCCATATCCGCAACGTCGTTCGTTCAAGCCTCGTGATCTATCGACGACAACCTTCGAACGACTCGGCCGGAGCCGCCGACATCGACGACTTGCGACTGCTTGTCGAACCGGAAGCGGCTCGAAAAAACATCAATCTTGATTGGGAGAACGAGGTTCGCGGCAAATTGCCTGTGGCGGCGGGAAGCATGCGTCAGGCGACGCTCAATCTGCTGATCAATGCTTGCGCCGCGGCGCCGTCCGGCGGCGCCGTAAAGCTGCGCGCGATCGAGGGAAATAATTCGCTCATCATCGAAATCGGCGACGATGGGCCAGGTCTGCCGCAAGCGCTCGCGAAATACCTCGTCGCGGAGACGGACGACACAGCGCCGGCGGGCGATGGCCTCGGACTCTGGATCGTGCGTCGTCTCGTCGCCGACGAGGGCGGTTCGATTCGCGTCGCCTGTGCGGGCGACGCAGGAACGCTCATCCGCGTGACTTGGCCATTCAGGAACGACCGCTCCTTGCAGAAGGGGCAGGACGCTCTGAGCGGCGAGGACATGATCCATGTCGGATGATTTGGGCTGGATTGCTGTCGTTGAAGACGATCCGATTATGGGGGAATCTCTCCAGCGCGCGTTGGAGCTCGAGGGCTGGCGCACGTCCTGGTGGCGGACCGGCAAGGAAGCGGTTCAGCGGGTGCAAACCTGTTCTCCAGATCTCGTCCTTTGCGACATCCGACTTGCGGACATGAACGGCGAAGAAGTGTTCCGCTCCGCCAATTCGCGCTCCTTGGCGCCTCCCTTCATCTTCATGACGGCGTTCGGGCAAATCGATCAGGCGGTTTCGCTCGTGCGCGCCGGCGCGTGTGATTATTTGACCAAGCCATTCGACCTCGCGTCGTTGTTGCAGAAGGCGCGCGAGATCGTCTCTCTCCGACCCCGCGACTCGGCGCAAGGCATACTCGGAATATCACCGCAGATGAGGCGAATCGAAGCCTTGCTCCGCCGGATCGCGACACGTTCGTTGCCGGTGCTTCTTACTGGAGAGACCGGCTCGGGAAAGGAGGTCTGCGCACGATTTCTGCATCAGACTTCGCCGGCGGCGAGCGATCCGTTCATGGCTGTGAACTGCGCCGCCATTCCCTCGGACCTTCTTGAAAGCGAGGTGTTCGGGCACGAAAGAGGCGCCTTTTCGGGAGCGCACCAACGCCATCTGGGTTATGCGGAACGAGCGCGTGGCGGCACGCTGTTTCTGGACGAAATCGCGGATATGCCGCTAGCATTGCAAACGAAGATGCTGCGCGTGCTTGAAGAGCGGTCTTTTCATCGCGTTGGCGGCGAATCCAGCGTCCCCTTCAAGGCGCGCATCATATGCGCAACGTGCAGTAATCTTGTCGAGCAAGTTCGGCTCGGCCGCTTCCGCGAGGACCTGCTCTATAGAATCAATGCCGTGACGGTGGAGGTGCCGCCTTTGCGAAAGCGGCCGGAGGACATTTCATGGCTTCTGGCGCATTACTTCGCAATTTTCGCTCAGCAGGGCGACTGCTCTCTGAGGGGCGTCAGTTCGATGGCGGAGGAGGCTGCGCTCGCGCACCCGTGGCGAGGAAACGCCCGCGAGCTTCGCAATCGCATCGAGCGGGCGGTTGCCCTGTCGGTTGGGCCGTGGCTGATGCCGGCGGATATCTTTCCCGAGTTGCGGGATGAATTGAGCGACCACGTGGACCAAGGGCTTCCACTCGCGGCGGTGCGGGACGCGGCGGAAAGACGGCAGATCGAGCGCGTGCTGAGGGAGACGAACGGCCAGATTATTGAGGCGGCGAAACGCCTCGATATTTCCCGCACGACGCTGTGGGAGAAGATGCGCCGTTATGGGCTCATGGCGGGTGAAGTCATCGAATAATTTGCGATGATCGGAAAGGTTGGGCGCCGGTCACGCGTCGATGCGTCCATGCGACTTGCGTTCGCTCGCCGCCCATCTGCGCTGTGGACTCTTCGTTGAGCAATTGCCGGCGGCGGTCTCCCATTCCGGGCCGATCTTTGTAGTGAGTTTGGCCTATAGAGCGAGCGCGTTGATCCCGATGCGGCGCGCTATGGGCGAAAGCTTGTCGCCCGCGACGCTCGCCAGCACGCTAAGAGTCCGTCCGACGGTTTCATGATGTTTTTGAGAGCCTTGCGATTCTGCGCGCCATGAGGCGGATCATTGCGAGTTGCACGAAGGCGAGTTGCGTGCGCGTCAGGTTCTCGAAGTCCTTCGCCAGGCGGCGGCAGCGGCCGAGCCACCCGAATGTGCGCTCGACGATCCACCGTTTGGGCAGCACGATGAAGCCTTTGGCCGCATCCGGGCGCTTGACGATTTCGAGCTCCACCTTACCGACGCGTTTTGCCGCGGCCCTCGTATTGTCGCCGCTGTAGCCGCCATCGGCGAATAGTCGCTTCAGAAACACGAACAGTCGCCGCACCTCCTTCAACAGCGGCAGAAAGCCGTCGCGATCCTGAACATTGGCCGGCGTGATCGAGACGCCGAGCATCAGGCCCAGAGTGTCGACGATGGCGTGGCGCTTCTTGCCCTTGATCTTCTTGCCCGCGTCGTAGCCGTTCGCGTCGATGCGAGAGCCCCCTTTTCCGCGCTCTTGACGCTCTGACTGTCGACGATCGCCGCGGTCGGGCTCGCTTCCTTGCCCGTCAGTTCGCGCGCCTGGACGTAGAGCGCAAAATGCAGTCGGTCGAGCACGCCGTCGCAATGCCAGCGCACGAACCAGGCGTGCACGGTCGAGCGCGGCGGAAAATCCTTCGGTAGTTGCCGCCATTGGCAGCCGGTGGTCAAAACATAGAGAACGGCGTCCAGCACGTCGCGTAATCTCGTCTCCCTTTCCGTCGTCGCATACTTGCCCACCGCGAGGAACGGCCTGGCCAACGCCCATTCCTCATCCGTCTGATCGCTCGGATAACGAAGCCCCTTGCGCTCGTAGTCCTGCCGATTCCCTACCGTCCACATCCAAGCCTCCCGCAAATCGATGCGATCCATCGAATCACAAGTGACTCTCAAGACTCAACTCTCCGTCGGACAGGCTCTAAGACGGCCTGCGCCCGGCCGCGAACCGACCTCGCGCTCCGGGACCAAGCTTGCGCTCGCTCGACCACCTTGCTCCCTCATTCGCTCTGGAGTTCGAATGTTCGGATTTCCGAACTCTCGCGCGACGGCATGTTCGAAAACTCGGATAACGCCGCGCCGACTCCGATACCATACGATTGATATAATTCAATAATTGGCAGAACGTTGGCGCGGCGCGGCTCTTGCTTTGTGTTCCCCATCGCAAACCAAAGCAAACGGGGCAAACGCATGAAGAGGTGCGATCAGAAAGTAGACATCGGCCGCCGCTGGTTTCTATCCGGCGCTGGCGTCGCCGTCGCGGGGGCAGCTGCCGCGACTGTAGTCTCACAGAAGGCGGAGGCCGCCACGCCGCTGGCGCGGGTCGGTTATAAGGCCAATCGTCTTGCGAATATAAGCGATCTCAAGACCAACGAGCCGCTCAATGTCGCCTACCCGGACGCGGATGCTCCGGGCGTCGTCTTGAAGCTCGGCGCCAAGGTCTCCGGCGGAGTGGGACCTAACGGCGACATTGTCGGCTTTTCGACAGTCTGCCCGCACAAGGGCTTTCCTCTGAGCTACCACGCCTCCGACAAGACCATGAATTGCCCCGGCCATTATTCGCGATTCGATTGCGAGAACGGCGGCCAGCAAATCTGGGGACAGGCGACCCAGAACCTGCCGCAATACGTGCTGCGTGTTGACGACAAGGGCGACATCTACGCCGAAGGGGTCGACGAGCTCCTTTACGGTCGCCTCTCAAACGTACTGGAGGCCTGAACCATGGCTTACAAGCGCCAGATCGATAGGCTCCCCATCATCCCGGCGGATGCGAAGGAGCACAACGTCACCTGCCAGTTTTGCATCGTTGGCTGCGGCTACAAGGCCTACAGCTGGAACGTGAACGCGCAGGGCGGGGTCGCCCCCGGCCAGAACAAGTTCGGCGTCGACCTTTCAAAGCAGCAGGACGCCATGACGCCGAATTGGTATTCGCCGTCGATGTACAACATTGTCAAACAAGACGGGAAGGACGTTCACATCATCATCAAGCCCGACCCCAATTGTTCAGTGAATTCCGGCCTCGGTTCAATCCGCGGCGCGCGCATGGCGGAGGAGTCATTTTCGGAGGCTCGATCCACGCAACAGCAGCGCCTTACTGACCCGATGGTTTGGCGATACGGACAGATGCAGCCGACAAGCTGGGACGACGCGCTTGACCTGGTGGCGCGTGTCACGACAGCGGTTATCGCCGAACAAGGCGAGGACGGACTATTCGTGTCCGCCTTCGATCATGGCGGCGCAGGCGGCGGGTACGAAAACACCTGGGGCACTGGAAAGCTCTATTTCGGCGCCATGAAGATCAAGAATATCCGTATCCACAATCGCCCGGCCTACAACTCCGAGGTCCATGCGACGCGCGACATGGGGGTTGGGGAGCTCAACAATTGCTATGAGGACGCGGAACTTGCCGATACGATCGTCGCCGTCGGCGCCAATGGGCTCGAAACGCACACCAACTATTTCCTGAATCACTGGGTGCCAAACCTGCGCGGCGCCTCGCTGGACAAGAAGAAGTCCGAACTGCCGAACGAAGCGCATCCTCCGGCGCGCATTGTCATCGTTGACCCCCGCCGCACGGTCACGGTCAATGCCTGCGAAGTCGAGGCCGGCAAGGACCGGGTGATGCATCTCGCGATCAATTCGGGCACAGACCTCGCGCTCTTCAATGCCTGGCTCACCTACATCGCGGAGAAGGGCTGGACTGATAAGGACTTCATCTCCGCCTCGACGAAGGACTTCGACAAAGCGGTGGCGGCTAACAAGACGAGCGTGGAGGAAGCCGCCAAGATAACCGGGCTAACGGCGGATGAGATTCGCAAATCGGCCGAATGGATCGCGCAGCCGAAGGAGGGAGGCGCCCGAACCCGGACCATGTTCGCCTACGAGAAGGGCCTGATCTGGGGCAACGACAACTACCGCACCAACGGCGCGCTGGTGAACGTCGCGCTGGCGACGGGCAACGTCGGGCGTCCTGGCGGCGGCTGCGTTCGATTGGGCGGCCACCAGGAAGGCTATGTGCGCCCGTCGGACGCCCATGTTGGCCGGCCGGCTGCGTATGTCGACAAGCTACTGCTTGAGGGCAAGGGCGGCGTTCATCACATCTGGGCTTGCGATCACTACAAGACCACTCTGAACGCCGACAAATTCAAGCAGAACTACAAGAAGCGCACCGATATCGTGAAGGACGCGATGTCCGCTGTCGCCTACGGCGACCGCAAGGCGATGGTCGAAGCGATCCTTGGCGCGATCAGGAAGGGCGGGTTGTTCGCAGTGGATGTCGATATTGTGCCGACGCAGATCGGCAAGGCGTGCCACGTGTGGTTGCCGGCCGCCACCTCGGGAGAAATGAACCTGACCTCTATGAACGGCGAGCGTCGTCTCCGCTT
>JBEKSH010000220.1:0-5582 GCA_049517235.1 Roseiarcus sp.
CTCATGAATCCCCTCAGATTCTTAAACAGGCCAGATTTCGATGTTTTTTCGTGCCGCGGCCCAAGACGGAGCACATAAATCGGCCGATTGGCGCGGCAATCTCTAACCGGAGGACATCGGCGAACGAAGAATCTTACCGAAGCAATCCCGTATAACGAGTATTTTACCACGTGAGCTCATACCATAGGTTGCAAAACGCCCGCTGTGAAAAATGAGGGGATGGCTGAGTTCGTACAAGGCAACCGATCATACTCAATTAAATTTAACCACTAAATCTACTCTAATCTAACTCTAATTTTACCCCAAACCCACAAGCAGACCGCGCCGTTTAGACTATCTTCACTCTGCCCGCATTATTGGCGTTGCATAGCAAATAAAATGAAATCGGCGGGCAGAACATGAGCGTGGCATTTGAGCGTCCAACGCGGGCGGTAGCGCTTCCCGAGCAAACGGTGGGGCTGGGCCTCCAGTTGCCATGGTGGCGCATCGCCAAGCTTGGCGGCGCGGTCACAGTTTTAGCGATCGGCGCATATGCCTTCATGGCGGATCAGATCGCAATCGCGACAGACAACGCTGTGGTGTCGGCCTATTCGGTTGCGCTGCGCACGCCTATCGCCGGGGTAGTCGGCGGCTCGCCGCTCCGCGTCGGCGATCGCGTGAGCCGCGGCGCGGTGCTCGCCGAAGTGATCAACAACCGGGTCGACGATCAACGGCTGGTCGACCTTCGCGAACATTTGACCATGGCGCGCGCTCATCTCGCGGCGACTTCGGCGGAGCAGGAAGCGCTCGAGGCGATGCGCGCGGATCTGGAGCGCCGCTCGCAAGCCTATGTCGAGGCAAGCTCGGCGCGGCTCGCCGGCTCAGTGGCGGAAGCCCAGAATATGCTCTCCGCGATCAACGATCGCCGCGATCAGGCCGCGCGCAGCCTCGGTCGCCGCAATTCGCTCGCGCAAGGCGGCTATGCTTCCGCCGCCGATCTTGACAAGGCCCAATCGGACTTCGACATCGCGTCCCATGAGGCGGCGGCTCAGAACGGCCGGCTCGACTCGCTTCGCGCGCAGCTCGCCGCCATGAGCAAAGGCGTGGTCTCCGAGCCTGGATCGAACGATGTCGCCTATTCGCGCCAGCGCGCCGACGAAGTTGCACTCCGCCTCAAGGACCTTGAACAGCAGCGCGCGCTGGCCCTCGCCGACATCGACGAGACGACCGCGCGCCTTGAAAGCGAAGAGGCGCGCATTGTCAATCTGCGCGCCGCGCCGATGATTGCGCCAAACTCCGGCATTATTTGGAAGCTCAACGCTTCGTCGGGCGAGCGTATCGGCGCCGGGGACACCGTCGCGCAAATCGTCGATTGCGACGCGGCCTTCATTATCGCGGAGGTGCCGCAAAATCGCGTGCCGGACATTGAAGTGGGCAGCGAGGCCGAATTCCGCCTCTCGGGCGATAGCGTCAAGCGCTACGGCCGGGTCCTTTCGGTGACGGGCGATGCGACGGGCGGCGACCACAATCTCGCGGCCATTCCCTTCGATCAAAAGGCTCTGACGGCGACGGTTCGCATCGAGATGGGCCCGGGCGCCGGAGAATGCTTCGTCGGACGCACGGCGAGGGTCGTCCTGCCCTCGTCGGGGCCGGGCCTTCTCTCGCGCATTCTCCACCGCTTCAACTGAACCGACATGATCGATCTCCTCGCCTTTGGGCCGTTGCTGCTGGGCGTCGGCGTCCTGGCGACGCTTCTCCAGTTCAGGGAGAGCAACCCGCGGCTGGTGCGCGCGCTTTGTTCGGCGACCTGCGTCTTTCTCGCCGCGCGATACATGTGGTGGCGCTTCGAATATTCGATGCCGACCAACCAGAACATCTATCAGCAGATTTGGGCTTGGATCTTCTTTGCCTTTGAAGCCATGTCGGTCGCCAGCCAGACAAGCGTGCTGTTTTTCATGTCGCGCGTTCGGGTTCGTCAACTGCCGACCATGACGCCGCCGGAGCTCGCCAATGCGCCGGTCGACGTTTTCATCGCCACCTATAACGAGCCTCACCAAGTGCTGGAGCGCACGATTGTCGGCGCCAAGGCGATCGATCACTTGGATCTGCGCGTCTGGGTGCTCGACGATGGCGCGCGCGAATGGGTGCGCGAGCTCGCTGAACAGCTCGGCGCCCATTATTTGCAACGAATCAACGGCGCACACGCCAAAGCCGGCAACGTCAATAACGGCTTGAAGCATGCGTTGAGCACGGGTCGGCGGCCGGACTTCATTCTTTTGCTCGATGCGGACTTCGTCCCCTACCGCACAATTCTCAAGCGCACGCTCGGGCTCTTCAACGAGCGCGACGTCGGCATCGTCCAGACGCCGCAGCATTTCTTCAATCCCGACCCGATCCAGAGCAACCTGCTGGTTTCGCGGCATTGGCCGGACGAGCAGCGATTCTTCTTCAACACGTTGCTCGCCTGCAAAGACGCCTGGGGTGCGGCGTTCTGCTGCGGGACTTCGGCGGTGTTTCGCGTCGAGGCCTTCGTCGCGGCCAGCGGCATGGCGACCGAGACTGTCACCGAGGATATGCTGACGACTTTCAAGTTCGGCGAGCATGGTTATCGCACGATCTTCCTCAACGAGATGCTGAGCATGGGCCTCGCGCCCGAGGGCCTGGGCGCCTATATTTCGCAGCGTGCGCGTTGGTGCCTTGGCGCGATGCAGCAGATCTATACGCGCTGGTCCTTCGCCGGTCCGGCGAAGATTAGCCTCGTGAATCGCGTCTCATCCTTCGACGGCGTGCTCTATTGGATAAGCAACGCGCCGTTCAAGATCATGATGATCAGCGGGCCTCTCGTCTTTTGGTGGACGTCGACAGCCGTCATTTCGAGCTCGATCGCCGATCTCCTAGATTATCTGGCGCCAACCGTCGCATGCTCGATTCTCTTCATGGGTTTCTATGCTCACAAGCGCATCGTTCCCGTGATGACCGACGTGACGCAGTTGCTCGCCAGTTTCGCGATCATCTCCACCGTCGCGGTCGCGCTGCTCAAGCCGTGGGGCCATCCGTTCATTGTCACCGCGAAGGGCGTCTCGAGCGACCGCGTGACCGTGCGATGGAGCCTCTTGCTGCCCTTCGCCGTCCTCGCGCTCGCAACGATCATCGGCATCGTCTTGAACATCTCGCAATATTCGCTGCTCTACGGCACGGACGGTTATGAGATAAACGTCTTCTGGAGCGTGTTCAATATTGCTGTTCTCGTCATCGCCTGCGCGGTCTGCGTCGAGCTCCCCAAGCGGCGCGCCGAGGAGCGCTTCCAGTCAGGAGAACTGGCGCTGGTGAAATTGACGACGGGAATGCAGGCGCCCTGCGCCGTGCGCGACATTTCCCTGAGCGGAGCCAATCTCGTTCTGGGAATCGGGCGGCTGCGCTCGGGCGACGAGGGCGTTCTTGAATTTGCGAACGGCGTCGAGGCGCCTTTCCGACTCGCGCGCAACCTCCCCAGCGGCCTTGCGGTGCGTTTTCGCAACGACAGCGAGACCCGGCGCAAGCTCATCGCCAAGCTGTTCACGGGCGGTTACGCCAATGAAGTGCCGATGATCAGAGTTTCGAAGGTGTTCGCCGCCGTCGGCAGGCGGCTCGCGGCCTGAAATCCTGCGTCGCGCCGGAGGGTACTGGCCCTAATCCCATGTCAAGGTCCGGTTTGATTTACGCAAGCTTTGGGGTGGTAGGATGGTATTGTCACGCCGTTTCGGGCTTGCGGTCACTCGGCCGGCTCGATAGCCAAGGCAATGCAGAAAATAAGCTACGACGGATACCGATTCCCGCCCGAGATCATTCAACAGGCGATTTGGCTCTGTCTCCGGTTTGCGGCCCTTGCAGTGGTCCGCAGTGACATCGGCGTGCTCTATGCCGACCCTCCTGTGCGACTGCGCGGTCCACCGAGAGTAGGCAAGGGTCACCTGCTCGAAGAGGGAGGCACACGATCGACCAGCCAAAAATGACTCCGAGCGGTTAAATTAGTTGAGCACAAGCACTTCGCGCTGATTATCGATGGACCACGATTTGAATCGACTTAAGAAGGTCTGTCCGAGCAGCAAGCTACCCTCAACTTCCGTGACGCTCGCAGTGACATTCTCTATTTCGCGGTTGCCCACCTTCAAAGAACGAATACGAAAAGTTACGGATGGCACTGTAGAACCGTCGGCGAGCTTATACATTTGCTTCCCGATAAAATCCGTATCTCTTAAAGTTCCTGTGCGCATTAACGTCAGAACAACGTCAGCGGGAATGCTAACATCGGCTGATCCACTATCTATTACGAAATTAAGTCTAATCGTAGAGTTTACTAAAACGGGGACGACAAGAATTCCTCCTTGTTCTTGCAAAGGCACCTGGCCATTTGTTTGAGTTTCTTGCGAGGGGGTTGGCGGCTCAGAATTTGTCATAGTGTCAATTGGCGCGGAAGTCGCGGCGACTACTGGACCGGACAAATGACCAATGATGCCTTGTAGAGCTGCTGACGTAAACGGCGGCGCTTTATCCTTGTCGGCGACTTGGAAGCTGCGCGGAAGCACGGTGACGTTGGTTTCGGGAAGCTTCGCAACCGGGCCCGCGGTTTGTAGGGGCTCAGCGTTAGGAGGGCGCGACGAGTCAATAGGGCGGGTCCAGCCTGGCTTGGGGCCGATGAAGACTGGCAATGGGTCGAAATGGACAGGCTGCATCGCGGCAAGCGCATGGGCGCGCAAAGGTTGTCGGCGTGGCCGCGGCGCGTGATAATATATCGAAGCGCTTCTTGCGGCCCCCCGGGAGCCAGTGGAGGCGATTGGGGTCGCCGTCCATTCTTCGCCATCGCCGGTGCCCGCGACTGCCCCACCGCCTTTCGTCGAGCAAATTTTCCCGCGCATGTCGGGCGCCGCGTTGACGCCGGGGGAGGGCAGACTTTCGACGGATCCGAGCGCGCCGCCCTTTTTGGCGAAGCCTTTGTCGAGCAGGGCCGCCGCCTGCGCCAGCCTCTCTCTCGCCGAAGATGAACCGAAGACGACGACAATTAGGCGTCGGCCGCCATGAGTCGCGCTCGCCACGACATTCAGCCCGGCAGCGCAGGTGAAGCCCGTCCTCAACCCGTCCGCGCCGGGATAACGGCCGATCAGGCTGTTATACGTGGGGATGATCTCGCCGCCCAACCGCAAAGCTCCGATGCCGAACAGGTCCTTATGTTCGGGGAATTCCTTGAGCAGGGCGCGGCCGATCATCGCCATGTCGCGCGCCGAGGTGACCTGGCGGTTGTCGGGAAGGCCGCTCGGATTGACGAAATGAGATTCCTTCAGTCCAAGCCGCGCCGCGGCGGCGTTCATTTCATCCGCAAACGCCTCGACGGAGCCCGAGATCCCCTCCGCGACAGTCACCGCAACGTCATTCGGCGATTTGACCATCAGCATTTTAAGCGCATTGTCGAGCGTCACCTGCACGCCGGGCCGAAAGCCCATTTTCGAAGGCGGCATATCCGCTGCGCGGGCGGAAACGACAAAGGGCGTATCCATGCTCACGCGCCCATCCCGCACAGCATGCAAGGCGACATAGACCGTCATCAGCGTGGTGAGCGCCGCGGGGTA